>JBDTKD010000229.1:0-5012 GCA_039935515.1 Bradyrhizobium sp. | reverse complement strand
ATACGAGGGTTCGATTCCCTTCGCCCGCTCCAGCTTGCTTTGTGCAATAGATCTAATGACTTAAGCCGGGACGGGAGAGCAAAGCCGGCGTGCTCATGCCGGTTCTGGCCAGATCTACACATCAACGAAGTCGAATGCATCCTGCCAGCGCACCACGCGAGCGGTAGATGGCGACGGAAGGTGCGCCGTGCACATAACAGTGGACGTATCGCAGAGACGGCCAAACAATTTTCGTCTCGACTCTGCGGCCTGCCCGGAGTCGTAATCCGACATCATGCCCAGTTCGGGATATCGGGCTTGCAGCGGCGAGTGGATCATGTCGCCGGTAATGACGGCATCGGCGCCAGGCTTGCCGACCTGCGCCGAATAGTGGTCGATGGTGTGGCCGGACGTCGGGATCAGCGTGACGAATTCATTGAACGCGTGTGCGCTCTTGACGATATCGACGCGATTGGCGGCCACGATCGGGAGGACGGAATCGGTAACCCATGGACACGCCGTCGGGTCATCCTTCTGGCGCCCGGTCCAGTAGGCAAGTTCGCGGTCAGCGAATACATAGCGTGCCTTCGGGAAGGTCGGCACCCACCGGCCGTTCTCAAGCCGCGTGTTCCACCCGACATGGTCGGTGTGCAGATGCGTGCACATGACAAAATCGATATCGTTCACGCTGAATCCGCTTGCCGCGAGGTTCTTCTCGTAGCGATCGGAATTCATCATGTGCCAGAAGCTCCGCGTCGGTCGCGGCTTGTGGTTGCCCACGCAGGTATCGATCATGATGGTGTGGTGAGGTGTCTGCACGATGTAGCTCTGGATGCAGAGCATCAGTTTATCTTTGGTATCCAGGAACCTGGGCTGCAGCCACCCTCGGTTCTCATCGAGAAGCTCCCTCGTCATGGTCGGGAAAAATTGCATCGCCTCGAAGAAGGGACCCTCCTGCTCGACGATGCGGTGGATCGTGGTGCTACCAATTTCGATCTTGACGGACAAGATGGGCCTCCATTTCGGTGTCAATCCAGAGCGCTATCGGATTGGATCGGATCGTCATCTTACTCCAGGGTCATTTATTGGGCACGGTCTTATCGGAAAACCGGTACGCTTTCCCGGATCAGGCTCTGCCGCCTGGCGCGACCTGGTTCAACCGTTGTGATGAAACCGGCCGGCGCGCTAGCCTCGGCTATCAGAAATGCCAGGAGGAAAGCATGGGTCGGAAGATCGCGATTGTCGGAGCGGGTGCCGTCGGCGGGTATGCCGGCGCTCATATGGTGCAAGCGGGCGAGGATGTTACGTTCATCGATCCATGGCCCGAGCATGTCGCGTACATGCGAAAGCACGGCCTGCGCGTCACCCACGCCAGGGACGTCGCGGAATTCACGGTTCCGGTGCGCGCGCTGCACCTCACGGACGCGCAGCTTCTAGCCAGGGAAACGCCGGTCGACATCGCCTTCGTATGCATGAAGTCCTACGACACGGCCTGGGCCACCATGCTGATCCAGCAGTATCTGGCGCCAGACGTCTACGTCGTGTCGCTGCAGAATTGCATGAACGAAGAGACGATCGCCGGCATCGTCGGCTGGGGCAAGACGCTCGGGTGCATTGCAAGCAGCATCACGGTCAACCTGCCTGAGCCCGGCCACATCCACCGTGGCGCCGGCAAGGGCGGGGCGGCGCACACCGTGTTTCGCGCCGGCGAAGTGCACGGCCGGATCACGCAACGGGCGGAAGAAATCTGCCACCTGGTCGGCTATGCCGACAGCGCCAAGGTAACCGGCAATCTGTGGGGCGAGCGCTGGTCGAAACTGGTCGCCAACGCCATGGGCAACGGGCTCTCCGCCTGCACCGGCCTGACCGGCGGCCAGATGTTGCAAAACGAGCCGATCCGCCGCTTCGCCATTCGGCTCGGGAGCGAAGCCATTCGCGTCGGGCAAGCGCACGGCTATCATTTGGAGGAGATTTTGCATCTGCCGCCCGAGACGATAGCGCGCGCGGGCGAGGGCGACGAGGCAGCGATGCGGGCCTGCGACGAGCAGCGCTTCAAGGACGCCAGGAACACTTCCTCCGAGCAGCGTCCCTCGATGGGCCAGGACATGCAGAAGGGCCGGCGCACGGAGATCGAATTCCTCAACGGCTTCGTGGTGCGTGAGGGCGAAAAGGTCGGCCTCTCGTGCAGTGCCAATGCCGTGCTGACGGACATCGTCAAGCGCGTGGAACGCAATGAGTTGAACCCGGATCCGCGACACATCACCGAACTGCGGCTGAACTGAGCCGCCTTGCGCAACTCGCGATGCTCCTGAAGGATGAGGTCTCAGACCCTCATGGTGAGGAGCGCGCCTTCGCGCGTCTCGAACCATGAGGCCTCGGGCGAAGCAACGATGATTCGAGCGAACCGGAAAACGCTTCAGGGTGTGACCGTGAGCGTCGCCTTCATGTTGGGATGGAAGCGGCAGTAGTAATCGACCGTGCCGGCCTTCTTCAAAACCAGCGAGCCGGTTTTCTTCGGCGGCAACGTCACGTCGAAATCGCCGTTCCGCGCGGTCGCAGTATGGGCGAAAATATCCTTGTTGACCCATTCGATGGTGTCGCCGACCCTGGCGGTGGCCTGGGCCGGCGCGATCACCAGATTTTCCATCGAAATCTCGATCGTTGCCGCCTGCGCCGAGACCGAGATCCCAAGCGACAGCGCGGCGGCAATCGTGAGAACCCGTCCCGGCGTCATGTTCGGCTCCTTATTTCAGGCTGGCGGCGACGTGTTCGGCGTGCTGTTCATGGCCTTCGAAAATCTTCAGGCCGGTCTGCAGCAGGCTCTTGAGCTCGGCGTTGCTGGCGGATGGAATGAGCGTGGTCTCCAGCGCGCTATCGACCGCCTTGTGATAGGCGACCTCGTTGGCGACATAAGCCTTGTCGAACGCCGCGCCGTTCAGCTTGGCCAATTCGGCGAGCTTGTCGGCCGCGTTTTTCGACAGGGTTTTGCTGGTGTCGTTGTCCTCGGGCGTGACCTTGAGTTTCTTCACCAGTTCCAGCGCCTGCTTGTTCACGGCCTCATGGTCGCGCACCATGTCTTCGGCGAAGCTCTTGACTTCCTTGTTGCTGGACTTCTTCAACGCCTGTTTCGCCGCCGTGATGTCGATCACGCCGGCGGTGTAGGCGATATGCGCAATCTGCGGATCGGTCGGTTTGGCGCCTTGCGCGAAGGCGGCACCGCCCAACAGGCTAACCGCGGCGATCGCCGCGCTCAATCGAACGAACATGGTTTGATACTCCTGTGGCACCGGGAGCTTGAGTCGCCGGGCATTGTTGCTTGCACACAGGTTGGATGCCGCGTGAACGCAAAGGTTCCTGTAAAATTTATCCGGTCAGGCCGAGCCGCTTCAGGACTGCCGCGGTCAAGCGTTCGCAGCGCTTGCCGGCAAACGGAAACGCTTCCATCACCACCGGCCCGATTTTTCTCTCGACATTGTCGCGCAGCATGGTGCGGGCGCGGTGCAGCCTGGTCTTTACCGTCTCCGGTTTCAGTCCGAGAATCCCGGCGGTTTCCTCGACATTCATGCCCTCGATCACGCGGGTAATGAAGACGATCCGAAACGCCTCGGGTAGCTCGTCGATGGCGCGTTCGACGACCTGCTGGATTTCACGTTGTGCCATCGATTTTTCCGGATCTTCGGATGCGGCCGAGAGGGGAAACTGGATGATCTGGGCTTCGACAACGCCCGGAGCCAGCGTGTCCAGATCGACACTCGGCCGCTGCCGGCGCAACCGGCCCAGCGCCTCGTTCATCGCGATGCGGGCAAGCCAGGTACTGAGGCTCGAATCGCCGCGAAAGCCCTCGAGATGCGTAAACGCCCGAACATAGGTTTCCTGGACGACATCCTCGGCCTCGGCGTCGTTGCGTAGAATGCCGCGGGCGATCCGGTACAGCCGGCGGTTGTTGGCCTGCATGATCGAACGAACCGCCGCTTCGTCGCGGGCGCCGGCGCGCCGGACCAGTTCGGCATCCGTATCGGCCGGCTTGATCGGAGTGGTTGGCGATGCCTGGGAGTAGTGCATGCTGATCTCGCTGTATCCGGGTACATTGTACCGCTGCTCCATTGGATGGCACTGCGGCAAATAGGTTCCCGGGGGCTTCCGACAGGATTAAAAGCCCCGTCGAGGACGTCAGGCGGCGGCCTTTGCCGCCGCCCGCCCGGCATTGCGGCCCGAAAACAGGCAGCCGCCGAGGAAGGTGCCTTCCAGCGACCGGTAGCCATGCATGCCACCGCCGCCAAAGCCGGCCGCCTCTCCGGCGGCGTAGAGTCCCGGCATGATGTTGCCGTCGCGGCCGAACACGCGCGAATCGAGGTCGGTCTCGAAGCCGCCCAGCGTCTTGCGGGTCAGGATGTTGAGCTTGACGGCGATCAGCGGGCCGTGGGCGGGATCGAGAATCCGGTGCGGCGCGGCGGTGCGGATCAGCCGATCGCCGATATATCGCCGCGCGTTATGGATGTTCATCACCTGCGTATCCTTGACATAGCGATTGGCGATCTCGCGGTCGCGCGCCTCGATCTGGGTTTGCAGGTGCTGCAGCTTCAGCAGATTGTCGCCGGCCAGCGCGTTCATGCCGGCGACGAGATCGGCGAGGTTGTCGCGCACCACGAAGTCGGCGCCGTGGGTCTTGAAGGCTTCCACCGGTCCGGGCGCGCCCTTGTTGGTGGCGCGCCGCGCGGTCATCAGCCAGCTCTTGCCGGTCAAATCGGGATTCTGCTCCGAGCCCGACAGCGCGAATTCCTTCTTGATGATGCTCTGGGTCAGCACGAACCACGAGTAATCGTAACCGCTGCGCATGATGTAGTGCAGTTGGCCGAGCGTGTCCGAGCCGGGAAACAGCGGCGAGGGCAGCCGGGTGCCGGTCGCGTCGAACCACATCGACGACGGTCCGGGCAGAATGCGGATGCCATGGCGCGGCCAGATCGGATTCCAGTTCCGGATACCCTCGACATAATGCCACATCCGGTCGCGATTGATCAGCCGGGCGCCGGCGG
>JBDTKD010000228.1:0-2644 GCA_039935515.1 Bradyrhizobium sp. | reverse complement strand
GGAGTGTCTTTTGTTACGTCCAACCTGGCGGCGTGTGATTTCGCGGTGCGCCCAGCGTGATCAGGTCCTACGCCAAATCCCAGATCCCCGGACCGGGAGCCGGCGAAACGGGTGGGGTCAGTCCAAGTCACGGCGGCTGGCCGAAATATCGGTTGGGCAGATTGGCAGGGCCGGCGCTCTCCTCGGGAGGTTTCCATGCGTGAATTTTTTGACTATGCGACAAGGGTCGCATTGTTCGGCTCAATGCTGGCCGTCCTGCTGGTCGCGCCGGCCGCACGGGCCGATGCACCGGCGCCGGTTAAGCTCGCGGTATTCGAGTTCGAACTGGAGGATTTCAGCGGCGGAGCTTCAGTCCTGCCAGCGAACCCCTCCGATCTCGAACAATTGAAGCATGTTACGAATGAAGCGCGCCGGTTGATCGCGGAGTCGGGGCGCTACACCGTGGTCGATGTCAGTGGCGCGGACACGGAGGCTGTGAAGACACATTCGCTGCGAAATTGTGATGGTTGCGACGCCGCCATCGCATTGAAATTCGGTGCCCAACAATCCCTGGTGGGTTTCGTGACGAGAATCAGCCGGATGGAGTACACGGTTCGGTTCGAGATCCGCGACGCCCGGACCGGTGCCGTCGTCTTCAATCAGCAGACCGGTCTTCGCATGGGCGCCATCGAATCCTGGAATCGCGGCGCCGCCTGGCTCATCAAGAACAGGTTGCTGCAGAGCCCTGATTAGCAACCACCGCGGGGCTGGGTTCGCCGTTTATGGGTTCAGGCCGGACTTACAGACCCGCGCTCGATTCGAAAGGCGCGCGACAGCAAATCGACGACATGCACCTCGTTGGATTCCGCGACGAGGATGGAAATGCCCTCGGTCTTGAGGTTCGCCAGCACTTCACCCAATCGCCGCGCCAGCGCGGGCGCCAGCCCCTCGAATGGCTCGTCCAGGAGCAGCATGCGCCTTCCCGCCATCAGCGCCCGCGCGAGGGCGACCATCTTCTGCTGACCGCCCGACAATTCAAGCGAGGATCGGGCACGGAATTGGGCGACCTCGGGCATGAGCCCGAAAATCCAGTCGAGACGCCGGTCGGCGTCGCGCATTTTGAGCGATAGCGCGGGCAGGCGGACATTCTCCTCGACCGTGAATTCCGGCACCAGCCGGCGATCTTCGGGCATGTAGCCGATGCCGTGCGCGACACGCAGATGCGGCGGCAGCTTCAACAGGTCGACCTGACCGAGTTCGGCTACGCCGGTGGCCGGAATGGCGCCCATGATGGCACGGAACAGCGTGGTCTTCCCCGAACCGTTGCGGCCGATAAGCCCGCAGATATCGCCTTCCTGGAGCGCGAATGAGGCGCTGCGGATGATCGGAACAGGTCCGATCGACACGTTGAGGTCGGACACCCTAAACATCGGCGACGCTGCCGGCAGCACCCTTCGCCTTGGGACCGCTGATCAACGCCTGAACGCGGGCATCGGCCAGCGTTGCGGCCGGCGTGCCGTCGGCGATCACGGTGCCGTCGTAGAATGCCAGTACACGTTCGGCGAAGCGCTCCACGATCTCCATGTCGTGCTCGACGAAAAGCACGGTGATCCTGCGGCTGCGCAATGCCGACATGACGACCTGCATCAGGTCGAATTTCTCCTCAATCGAGATGCCGCTGGTCGGTTCGTCGAGCAGCAGCAAGCGCGGGGATCCTGCGACCGCCATGCCGATGTCCAGCAGCTTGCGCACGCCCTGCGGCAATGTGGCCGCGAGTGTATCGCGGTAACGCCCGATCGCGAACAGGTCGAGCAATGTTTCGGCCTCAGCGACCGCTTCCCGCGAACGCAGCGGCGTGCATACGTGGCCTATGAAATGTTTCGGCGCATGGCCGATCGCAGCCGCGACGCAGATGTTATCGAATGCCGTCAGCGAGGGAAATATTTGCGCCACCTGAAACGAGCGCGAGATGCCCATTGCCTTGATGGTGCGGGAAGGCAAGCCGGTGATGTCGCGCTCCTCGAAGTGGATCGCTCCCTGGGTCGGCCGCAGGTGGCCGGTCACCATGTTGATGAAGGTGGTCTTGCCGGCGCCGTTGGAGCCGATCACGCCGACCGTCTGCTGCGCTGGGAAGCTGACGGTAATATCGCGCGCGGCGATCAACGAGCCGAAACGCTTGCCGAGGTCCCGGACGGAAAGGATGGGCGCGCTCATGGTGCCTCGACCCTGCGGCGCCGGCGCAGGTGCGTGATCAACGAGCCCAGCCCCTGCGGCAGGAATAGAATGGTCAACAGCAGCACCGAGCCGAGCAGCATCTGCCAAAGCTGCGGGAGTATGGCGAAGGCGAACGAGCGCACCGATTCAAACAGCAGCGATCCGACGAACGCCGCGCCGACCGAGCCGGCGCCCGCCAGGATGGTGATAAACACGAATTCGCCGGAGGTCGTCCAATAGGACATGTTGGGATCGACATGGCCTACCGCCAGGGCGGCGAGCGCGCCGCCCACGCCACCCAGCAAGCCGCTGATCACGAGCTTGGTATGGATCAGCCGCGACACCGACAGGCCGAGAAATTCGACGCGTATTTCATTGTCGCGCACCGGAACCGCGAGCGCGCCGGCCACCGAGCGGAAGTAGGCGTCGACCAGGAAGGCCGCAATCGCGC
>JBDTKD010000227.1:0-3642 GCA_039935515.1 Bradyrhizobium sp. | reverse complement strand
GCCGGGCTCGTGGATGGGCGGGAGCGGTTGGAAAGATGCGGAGCGGCTATCGCCGCCCCGACTTCGTTCAATCATTCAGCTGCGATGACGCGGGGCTGGTCTGCGTCGGCCTGGGCCTCGTCGTCATCTTCGAGGAATTCCGGCAACGCCTCGGCTTCCCTGGCCGGATCTTGCTGCGCATTGTCCATGTCAGGGAGACGCAGCGGCTCGGGTAGCCAGCCGGAGCCGTCGAGCAGGCGTTCGGCTTCGCGGGCCATGTCGCCTTTCTTGAGGTGGTCGATCAGCTGCGCCGATGACTCACCTTTGGCTTCGCGGACCGCTTCGAGAATGCGGGGCTTGGTGACGCGGCCGAGATAATTATCGACCGACGGCTTCCAACCCGCTCCCACCATGTCTAGACGCACGGCACGCGCCAGGACATTGGCGTGATCGAGCCTATGGCGAATGCCATGCGCAGAGACGCGGCCTTCATTGTATCGGTTGGCCGGCTCAACCAAGGCGTTGACGCCGAATGAGGCGCAATGCGCGAACAGCGCCGCCTGCTCGTTGCCGTCGAGCGCGATCAACGTATCCCACAGTTCGCCCTCCTCCTTCGGCAATCGCGCGTTCCACGCATCATGGCGCATGTCGATGGCTTTGGCCGACGCACTCTCGTTCAGGCCCGGTGCTGGAACCGGGAATGTCGGGGTCCGGATCGCGATCTCCATGCAACCGCTTGAGGACGCGTAGCGGTAGAAAGTTGCCAGCACGAAATTGTGCAGCACCGCCACGAAGGCCGTGGCGGGATCGTTGGCCAAAGCGTCGCGGAGCGCCAGCGTCCGGTGTGCGGTCAATTCCGTGACGAGCCGGTCCGGCAGCGGCTTGATGATATCATCCTCTTCCTCCGCGGGATCGGCCGGCACGCCACCGATGATGATGACGCCACTCTGAACCGGGCGACCCTGCTCGCCGCCGTCGGTCATCTCGCTGACGCCAGAAGATTCGGCAGCGGCGTCAATACCGTCGGAAGCCTCGTCTGCCGGCCGCACATAACCGCGATCGACTAACAAAATCCCCTCGGCATCAATGCTGACAAAAGCCCCGGCGCGGGCGATGTGGGATGGATCGTAGACAGCCGGGCGTGTTTCGAAGGCCGATATGGCTTCCTCGAGCTCGCCGAGACGCCGATCGACCTCATCGGGCAATTCGTCGGCGTCCTGATAGTCAGTCTCGATCTTGGCGTACTCGGCGTTGAGTGCGTCTAGCGTCGCCCGCTCCTCGTCCGTAAGATCGGCCGGCACACCGTCCAGTTCCCGCAGGCCGTTGGTGTGACCATAGGGGAAATCGACCGCGACGGAGATCCACTTCCACCCCTCGGCCGCGATCATCTCGGCCCCGGTTTTGAGCTTCTCGGTCACGAGACGGTCGAGCAGCGGGATATCCTGCAGCCAACCGCCGTCGTCATGCTCGAACAGGTCCCGCAACACGATGCCGCCGGCCTGCTCATAGACGTCGAGCCCGATGAACTGCGCACGGCGGTCGGACGCCCGAACCGTATTTTCCGTGAGCATGCGGCGGATTTGATACGGCTCATCATAGTGCGATCGGCTCACATTGTCCCATACCTGCTCTTGTCGCGCATGATCAGCGACGACGGAGAAGGCCATCAGTTGCTCCAGCGTCATACCGTCATCGGCATAGACCTCGTGCAGCTTTGGCGAGACCGATGCCAGTTTAAGGCGCTGCTTGACGATCGCAGGCGTCACGAAGTGCCGGGCGGCTATGTCCTCGTCGCTCATGCCCATGTCGCGCAAAATCTGGAACGTGCGGAACTGATCGAGCGGATGCAGGCCAACGCGCTCGTCGTTCTCGGCCAAGGAATCATCCTCGGCAACGCCCCCCTCACGGACCACACAGGGCACCGGTTGGGTCTTCGCCATGCGCTTCTGTTTCACCAGCAGTTCGAGGGCGCGATAGCGCCGTCCGCCTGCCGGCACCTCGAACATGCCGGTCTCCTGCCCATCCGCATCGACGACGGCCCGGACGCTGAGACTTTGCAGCAAGGTGCGAAACGCAATGCTCTCCGCCATTTGCTCGATCGAGACGCCAGCTTTGACGCGGCGGACATTGGACTGGCTGAGCACCAGCTTGCTGAAGGGGATATCGCGCGAGGAACTGAGTTTGATTTTCTGAACGGCGGTAGCCATGTCGGATTCTCCAGAACGGGCGGCCGAAAGACTCTCTCTCTCAACCTTCAACCCGTCACGAAACCGCACCGCCCTCCTCTCACTCTCCCGGCAGCCGCGGCAGAACAAGGTCGGAACGGTGCGCGAAGCGATGTCGATGGGCGCACGCCATCCAAGCCGGTGAAACCGGTAGACGAGTCTCGCATCACGCCACCTCGCGCGATCCGCCGCAGGCGTCGCAATGCGAACCGACCGTCGTTGGTAAGAAACCGAGCAGATAATCGGCGCACTTCGAGGCGGCGCTGGCGGCACGCACGATGGCCCGATTGTCGTCGCGCAGAACTTCCAGCCACGAGCCGATGTAATCAGCGTGACGCACGGTCGGGGTAATACCGAGCGAGGCGCACAGATATGCAGATGAAATTTCCGCGATGATTTCCTCGAAGGCGTACTTCTTGGTGCCGAAGGAGCCGCTAAGATCCCGATTAAGTCGCGTTGGATGGCCACTGCCGTGAGCGAGCTCATGTAGGGCCGTGCGATGCCAGTTGACCGGTTCAAAGTACGCCGCCGGCGGCGGCACTTGTACGAAGTCATGAACGGGGTCGTAAAAGGCGCGTGCGCCACCGATGCGAAAATCAATGCCCGTTGCGCGTATCAGTGCGTCGGCCTGGGACTCGATCACACCGGGAAGGGGCGGCGGCGCGAGAGTTGCGATGTTTTCAGGTAGGCCGTCGCATTGATCGGTATTGAAAACCGTGAAGCGTTTCAGGAACGGGATAGCGCCGGGCGTGTCGCCGGTTTCTTCGGCCCGCCGGCGCTCGTCATCAGGTGTGAAACGGTCGGCGTAGACGACAGTGGTGCCGCGCTCGCCCTTGCGGACGTTACCGCCAAGATTGAGCGCCTGACGAAACGTAAGCCAGCTTTGGCCGGCGAAGCCGCGCTCGATGACCGCGCCCCACAGAATCAGCACATTGATCCCGGAATATTTCCGGCAGGTCGAGGCGTTCTGCGGCAGGCCGAGCGGCGCCTTCGCGGACGCTGTCCCCCAAGGCTGGACCCACGGCACGCAGCCGGCCTCCAGCTCGGTGATGATCTTGTCGGTGATTTCTTGATAAAGGCTCGTCCGGTCTTGGCCGGAACGCGCACGAGCGGTGTGCCTGGACATTGCGGTTCTCCGCGACGGGCGCCGGAAGCCTCTCTCCCAGCCTTCAACCCGTCACGGAAACCCGTCCGCACTCTCACTCTCGTCTTGAACCTCCCGGTGGCTGTTGCCGCTCATCCACCGGGTAATCCTGCGCCGGGGAAGAGCTGCACGCAGTCCGCGTTACGCCCGCTGTTTTTTTCGCAGCCGCGAATTGATCTGCGCCATCAGAATCGGTCCGAGCGAAAATTCGCCGGCCTCAGCTTTTCGCGTCAAACCGCGCAGGTAGCCCCCGGCAGAATTGATCGCCGCACCGCGCTGCAGGATACAAGCGAC
>JBDTKD010000226.1:0-3931 GCA_039935515.1 Bradyrhizobium sp. | reverse complement strand
TGGCCTACGCGCTCAGCGTGGTCTTTCAGGCCACGCAGCAGCGCACTGCGCATGCCGGATTCATGGGTGCCGCCGTCCGGCGTCGGCACGGTGTTGCAATAGGACGAGAGAAAGCCGTCGGCATCGGCGGTCCAGGCGACGGCCCATTCGCAGGCGCCGTGGGCGCCGTTGCGGCCGGACTTGCCGGAGAAGATATCCGGATGCACCAGGGTGTCGGCGTGGACCGCGGCGCCGAGATAGTCCTTCAGTCCACCCGCGAAATGAAAATTGTCTTCGGCAGGGACGCCTTCCACGCCCTTCAGCAATTCAGGATCGCAGCGCCAGCGGATTTCGACGCCGCCGAACAGATAGGCCTTGGAACGCGCCATCTTGAACAGGCGCTGGGGTTTGAACGACGCCCTGGCGCCAAAAATCTCGGCGTCCGGCTTGAAGCGGATTTTGGTGCCGCGGCGGTTGTTGATCTTGCCGAGGTCTTCGAGCTTGCCCTTCGGATGGCCGCGCTCGAACGCCATGCGGTGCAGCCTCTGGCTGCGGGCGACTTCGACTTCCAGCCGCGAGGAGAGGGCGTTTACCACCGACACGCCGACGCCGTGCAGGCCACCGGAGGTCTCGTAAACCTTGGAGTCGAATTTGCCGCCGGAATGCAGCGTGCACATGATGACTTCGAGCGCGGATTTTTTCGGAAATTTCGGATGCGGGTCGACCGGGATGCCGCGGCCATTGTCGGCGACGGTGAGGAATCCGTCGGCGCTCAATTCGACTTCGATGAATGACGCGTGTCCCGCCAGCGCCTCGTCCATCGCGTTGTCGATGACTTCGGCAAACAAATGATGCAACGCCTTCTCGTCGGTGCCGCCGATGTACATGCCGGGACGGCGGCGCACCGGTTCAAGGCCTTCGAGCACCTCGATGTCGGCCGCCGTGTAGCCTGCCTCAGGGCCGGAACCGCGGGATGCGAGCTTGAGCGGGGCTTGGGCCTTCGGCGCACCGTCGCCAAATAGATCGTCGGTAGATTTTGCTTTAGCGTTAGATTTCAATGGTTTGGGCATATGTTTTCATGTGTTGCGCGCGTCGCAGAAGCAGCGAATCGGCTGATCCTGACTATGCCACGGTTGAGCTTAAAAAGTGACGGCCGACGACGACTTCGTGTGGGCTTCGGTGTCGCTTTCAGGCGCGGGAGGTTTGGAACACGATCACGGCGAACAGCGCCATCGCCACGGTCACGATCAGCGATCCCACGATCGGCGCGGCGATAAGGGACGGTCCTTTCAGCAGCACCAGCGCGACGCCGGCCGGAAACAGGATGGCGCCGACGATGTGGAGCCAACCCTGGACCCTGGCCAGGATCGAACTCCCGGCCGCCGGAACCAGCCGGTAATAGAGGCCGAACAGGAACAGCAGGACTCCCCCGATCAGGTTGAGATGCGCGTGCGCTGGCGCGAGCATGAAATCCTGCTCGATGCCCATCGCGATGCCAGCGAGCATCCCGATCAGCAGAATCACGACACTCACGCACATCATCAGCGTTCCGATCATAGGACGGTCCTTTCTTGATCCCGGCGGAATTGAACGGGAATCGAAAAAGCAATTGTACAAGCAAAGCTCACACCGCCCGGCTTTGTGACTTGATGTCACGCAACGGGCTGGCTTACCTGTACTTGGGCGTCGAACTCCTGGGAAGGTTCAGTCGCCCGAAAGGGCTGCGGAAGGGCGATCGAGAATGGAAGATTTTGCGCGCGCGCTCGCCGACTTCGTGCGCGACCATTCGACCTGGGCCGCGCCGATTGTTCTGGTGCTGGCATTCGGCGAATCGCTGGCCTTCATTTCGCTGCTGGTCCCGGCCTGGGGCGCGCTGGTCGCGATCGGGGCGCTGATCGGCGCCAGCGGCATCAGCTTCTGGCCGGTCTGGATTGCCGGCGGGATCGGCGCAGCACTCGGCGACTGGGTCTCCTACTGGTTCGGCTTCAGGTACAAGGAACATGTCGCGCAGATGTGGCCGCTGTCGCGCTATCCCGACATCCTGCCGCGCGGCGAGGCCTTTGTGAATAAATGGGGCGTGCCGAGCATTTTCATCGGGCGGTTCTTCGGGCCGTTGCGGGCCTCGGTGCCGCTCGCCGCCGGCATATTTGAAATGCCGTACTGGCGCTTTCAGGTCGCCAATTTCGTCTCGGCGCTGGTCTGGTCGGCCGCGCTGCTGCTGTTCGGCGACGTGATCGCGCAAGTCACCGAGTGGCTGTGGCGCACGGTTTGAAGGCCACCTGGAATAAGGCAATCCGACGATCTGACAGCCCGAGTCATGGCAGCCGCGCGTAACCATCCCGGAATGGCGCGCGGCGGCATCTTGACGAAGAAGGGGCGCGGCCTTATAGCCGCGCCCATGATCAACGCCGCGACCATCCTCAGCGCTCGCCGCCGCCGTAGCCTCGCGGTATGGGCGGACGTCTGCGTTTAAGAAGTCTGCCTCTGCCGCCGGATCCGGTCCGCGGCGTTTTCCTTCCAACATCACGCGGTCGGGTCTGGCGGCTCCTACGTCAAGCAGGAGTTTGAGATGTATACGCCACTTCCGTTCAAGCCCGATCGCGCCGCGAGCCTGGCCTTTGCGCAAGCGCGCGGATTCGGCACGGTCTGTGCCTGGGACGGCGCCAAGCCGATCGCCTCGTCGCTGCCTTTTTACCTCAGCTATGCCGATGACGGCACGCCACGCGCCGCGTTTCATGTCGCGCGCGGCAATCCGCTGGCGAAACTCGCGGACGGGACCACCTCCTGGCTGATGACCGTGAACGGTGCCGATGCTTATGTTTCGGCGGACTGGTACGCCTCGCCGGATCAGGTGCCGACCTGGCTCTATCAAGCCGTGCATCTCACCGGCACGGTGCGGCGAATGTCCGACAGCGAACTCGGTCCGCATCTCGACACGCTCAGCGCCAAATTCGAAGGCTGGCTCGCGCCCAAGCAACCGTGGACGTCGTCGAAGATGACTGCCGGACGCCTGGCCGGCCTGAAAAAAGCGATCGTAGGTTTGCTGATGTCGGTCGATGACGTCGAAGGCAGCTTCAAGCTGAACCAGCATAAATCCGACGTCGACCACGCCGCGATCGCCACCGCACTGGCCCGCCAGCCGGAGGCCGCCGCGCAGGTTCTGGCGGGCGAAATGCGCGCGCTGCGGCCGCATTTGTTCGCAGCCGGGACGACACCATTGAACGATACGGCGTTGCCCGAAGGGACGATGTGATGAGCCCGAAGAAGAAGATCGGCATTCTCGGCGCCTCCGGCTACACCGGGGCCGAACTGGTGCGCCTGCTGTTGCGCCATCCCAAGGTGGAGATCGTGTTGCTGACCGCAGACCGCAGGGCGGGACTGCCGCTCGGCGAGGTGTTTCCGCAATTTGCCCCCTACGATCTTCCCCGGTTGGTGTCGATCGACGAGGTCGATTGGGCCAAGGCGGCGCTCGATCTGGCGTTCTGCGCGCTGCCGCACGCCACCACGCAGAAGGTGCTCAAGGACCTTGTTGCCAAGGCACCCGGCACCAAGGTGGTGGACCTGTCGGCCGACTTCCGGCTGGAAGACCCTGCCGCCTACGCCAAATGGTACGGCCACGAACATCATGCGCTCGAACTGCAGAAGGAAGCGGTCTACGGCCTTGTCGAGGTCTATCGGCGCGACATCAAGAAGGCGCGGCTCGTTGCCAATCCCGGCTGCTACACCACGTGCGCGCTATTGCCGCTGATCCCGTTGCTGAAGGCCAAGGCGATCGAATCCGACGAGATCGTGGTGGACGCCAAATCCGGCGTCACCGGCGCCGGACGCTCGGTCAAGGAAGAGATGCTGTTTACCGAAGTATCGGAGGGCTTCCATGCCTATGGGGTCGGCCATCACCGCCATATGTCCGAACTCGATCAGGAATTTTCCAAGGCCGCCGGCAAGCAGGTGG
>JBDTKD010000225.1:0-6514 GCA_039935515.1 Bradyrhizobium sp. | reverse complement strand
TGGTGCCGCCGAACACAACTTCCTTCTCGACGACCAGAACGTCGGACCCGAAATGGCTCGCGGTAATCGCCGTCGTCATTCCGGCGGCACCGGAGCCGATCACCAACACATCGCAGGAAACGGTCTCCATCGGTTCATGACTCAATCATCGGTGCCCCCAGCCATGCTGCAGGCAGGGACAGAACCCGCGACCATTCATGTGGTACAAATGTGGTCCAAAGACACTGAGCGGCAGCCGCAATCGGCGACGGGATCAAGTTCACCAAAAATGTACGCGACGGCTGGCCCCACGATGCCAGTTGCTTCCAACTCCGTTCCGAGAGTTAGGCTATGAGCATTGGTCGGGTGGGCATAGTCGGCGAGGGCATGGTCAGGCGGGACACAGATCGCGCGAAACAGGGCTTCGAGCAGTTGCGCGACCTGGCGCTGCTTGCGCTGCCATTGTTCCGCGCGCTCTTTCGGGCGCGGCTGCTGCCCCACCAGGATCGAGGATAGCAGCCAGGCGCAGGCGCCTCTCTCATCGCTGCCGGCACTAGCGATCGATTCCCCATATTTGTTCAGATCACGAGCGTCTGACTTGCCGTTTCGCCGGGCGAGCTCCTGAACGATACTCTCGCGGAGGATATGTGAGAGGCTACAGCCTGAATCCGCGCAAGCCCGTTGCAACGCGGTGAGGGTTGCGACATCGACGCGGACTCTCAGAATGTCGTTTTTCTTCATTAGCTTGAACCTACTTTGTCCCCGGTCCGAATTTCATTTCACGGAAGGCCCACCGGCTCCGTTGCCAGGGAGTGGGCGACAGCTTTTGTGGTCCAGAACGCTATGCTGTTCCGGCGAAAGTCGTTATCCGATTTGCGCAAGATTTCGGGCCGCGCCGGAACCCATCTGGATCAAAGATCGAGCGTCAGCTCGTCAGACAGCGCGCGAGAGACGCAGATCATCATCGTGTTGTTGGCGGCCTTCTCGGAGGCGGTCAGCACGCTGTCGCGATGGTCGGGCTTGCCCGCCAGGACGGGTGTTTCGCAGGTGGCACACAGCCCTTCGCGGCATGAGAAGGAGATATTGAGCTGGTTGGCCTCCAGCACCTCGAGAATCGACTTGCCGGTTGGAACCAGGAAGCGACGCCCAGAGCGCGCCAGCACGACGGTGAAGCTCTCCGAACTATCCGCAGCCATCGGCTGCTTCGGCGTGAACCATTCGAAATGCATCTGCTCTGGCGGCCTCGACTGAGCCGCCGCCTCAACGGCGGTCATCAGCGGCGCCGGTCCGCAACAGTAGATATGGCCGTCCGCCTGCAGCCCTGCGACCGTGCCGGTCACGTCGAACAGCGCCCCTGCCTCGTCATCGGCATGCAGGGTGACATTTCCGGCAAAATCCCCGAGTTCCTCAAGGAAGGCTGCGCGCTGGCGGTTACGCACAAGGTACCAGAGGTGCCAGTCGCGCCGGTTCGCCGCGCACCACCGGACCATCGAGAGGATCGGCGTGATGCCGATGCCACCGGCAAGGAAATCATGTCGCGGCGCCGCCTCGGCGAGCGGAAAATTGTTGCGCGGCGCGGTGACGTCGACAATATCGCCGGGACGCAACGTGCGGTGGATGTGGAGCGATCCGCCGCGGCTCCCGGCGGCGAGCCCGATCCCCACGACATAGCGATCGCGTTGGCGCCAATCGTTGCAAAGCGAATAGTGCCGGATCAGGCCGTTCGATAAATGCAGCTCGATATGCGCGCCCGGCGTGAACGGCGGCAACGCGGCGCCGCCGGGATCGCGAAGCTCCACCACCAGTGCATCCTTCGCTTCAGCGGCGACGTTGGACACGCGAAGCGAAAGGCGCTGATCGGTCAAGACGGGATCTCGCAGGTGAACGCGAACGGCTGCCAGGCCGGCGATGGCGGCGTCGGCTGCCGGATGTCCTGGTCAGACCGCCTGAAGCTTTGGTGCGCCGGCGTTCTTCTCCGCACCAAGACGCTGATTGAAGGCCCAGCGGAAATGCGAAAGAGGGGCGTCGGCCCGAATCGCCAGAAGCTGATAGTCCGGGTCGGCGTCGAATACCTTCTGCTGGGCCTCGATGATCGACTTGTCTTCGAGGAAGCCTTCCTCGAGGCTGTGGCGCAGCGACAGCGCGATATTCGGATTGTCGATGTCGAAATTGTGCAGATAGTTCCAGAAGAAGTGGGTGGAGCTGCGCGTCTCCGGCGTCATGAACTGGGCATTGCGATATTGCCTTGTGCCTTCGACCAAAATGCCTTTCTCGGCGCCCTGGCCTGCCGGCGCGAACATCGAGTCGAGCAGGAAGATGCCGGGGACGATCATGCGCCCGATATTGCGGCGGTCGATCTTGTCGCGCTTGTTGGCGATCACCTTGCGATGGTAAGGCGGCGCATCGGCATTCATGTGCCAGCGCTCGACGCGGAATCCATCGTCCAGCCGTTCGATCGCGACCGGCTTGGTGCTGTAGGCGTATTCCTCCGAACCGCCCAGCGTGTTGGTGTGGACGAAGGCGAGATGGGCAAAGTCGCTGAGATTGTCGACGATCAGCAGCCAGTTGGCTTTGTAATGCATATAGCCCGGAAGGCCGCGCCAGGCGGGGTCGCTGAGCGGCGGGTAGTTGACGATCAAGGCCGGATCGGCCTTCTCGGCATCGCCCATCCAGATCCAGATCAGGTTGTCACGCTCGACGACCGGATAACTGCGCACCCCCAGTTTTGGCGGGATCACCTCTTGACCGGGGATTTGAATGCATTTGCCCGACGGATCGAATTTCATGCCGTGGTACATGCAGCGGATGTCGTCGCCCTCAATCCGGCCCATCGACAGCGGCGCCGCGCGGTGGCAGCAGCGGTCGTCCAGCGCGACGACCCTTCCGCTCTCGCCGCGGTACACCAGGATCGGACTTTCCAGGATCGTGCGCGCGAGCCGCTTGCCGTCGATCAGTTCATGATCCCAGGCCGCCACGTACCAGCAATTCCTCAGAAAGATGCCGTCTGCCGCCATGACATTTCTCCCTTTAGTATTTATCAGCATTTCTATATCGCCCTCTGGCCCGGGGAAATCCATTCCCTCTGGACATACCGTTCGGCTGGATGGACAATCACGCGATGGACTGGCGCGATTGGGACGTGTTTTGCCATGTTGTCGATCACGGCGGCTTCACCGCTGCCGCGCGCGTGCTGGGGCATCCGAAATCGAGCCTGAGCGCGGCCGTGCAGCGGCTCGAGACCGATGTGGGGTTGCGTCTGCTCGAACGGACCACGCGGCGGCTGCGTCTGACCGAGGCGGGCGAGGCGGTCTATCACCGGGTCGGGCCGCTGTTCGCCGCGCTGCACGACGCGCGCAGCGAAGCCTTGGCGGCGCGCGGCACGGTCGCCGGCACGCTGCGCATCGCATCCCCCTATGAATTTGGCGCCCACCATGTCGGCCCCGTCGCCTGTGCCCTGATGGCAAGCTATCCCGACCTTCGGGTCCGGATCGATGTCGAGCATGAAATCGTCGACCCGATTGCCGGAAATTACGACATGGTGTTCGCCATGCTCGAAGCTCCGTTACCGCCATCCGCCATCGTCATTCGCAAGGTATTCTCGATCGCGCGCGGCCTGTTCGCGGCACCCTCGCTGCTGGAAAGCCGTGGCGAACCGCGGACACTGGGCGATCTCGCCGCGTTCCCGCTGCTCGCAGGTCCCAACGACGCCCCATGGACGCTTACCGACCGCTACGGCTCGGTTCAGCATATTGCCACCGCAGACGCCCGGCTGATCAGTTCGAATGCCGGCGTCCGGCTCCAGGCGGCGCTCGCCGGGCACGGGGTTCTGCGTGTGACGGCGAGCTATGTCCGGGCTGCGGTGGAGACCGGAGCGCTGCGCCAGCTTCTGCCGGACTACGCCTGCGAGCCACTCAACGTTCACGCCCTGCTGCCGGCGCGGCGACTGATGCCGGAGAAGGTGCGCTGTTTCCTCGATGCCCTGGAACAGCATGCGCAATCCGCGGGCCCCGCCGACGGCGCGCTGCCTGCCGAGGCGAGGACTGCTTGAAGCTGCTTCGACATCAGCGAAAGTCCCCCTTGGTTTCGGGAATCAGCGGCGCGCCGGTCAGGTAGACCGCGAAGATGACGAGAGCGGGGTGGGCTCGGCCACGGGTCAGGCAAGCGGGTCGATGCCGTCGCAAGCGAACGTCGAAAAGGTGAGAATGAGGAAGAGTTCGTTCAAGGAGGAAATGCCGAGTCGCGCGTAAGCGCGCTTGCGATAGGTAACGATGCTGGATTTCTTGATTCCAAGCTCGTACGCCGAACCTTCGATGCTTACGCCAGCGAGGGCAAGGGCACAGACCTTGCGCTCGCGCTCGGTCAAGCCGACCTCGAGTAGGTATAGCTTTCGCTGAAAGATACTCACGCACTCGGAATGATTGATTGTGCGCCTGGGCGAGGACGCCCGAGCCCAGCAGAACGAATCCGTTGCTGCGCGGGGCGTGCCGGATCGGGTTGATATGTTTGTCACCGTTCCTCGCCGCGTCTCGATTGCTGAGCGTCTTTTTGTTCGGGCCTGGCTTTATCTCGGGTTCAATCGGCCGATATTCCAATTCCGCGGAGCCGAGCGCACAGAGGTAGTTTGTACGGCTCTAGAACTAGCACGGCTAAATCTCAAATGGCCTTGGATTCCGCAGTGCTACAACGATGACGATGTGGTCCGTCAGGACCGTCGCTGCGTCGATGCCATTGCCTCGCGCATCGTTTGACAGGACGGGGGCCGCAATCTGTCTCGTCAATTCGTACCCAACGCAGAGGCAACGGCTGGATCATTGCCGCGTCCGCAATTGCATGGGCTCCGCTGTCGCCTTGCCTGAGGACAGGATGCCCACAATTCTGGCTACCGATTGGCGGGTCCGGAGATGCGATGGTTCTCGCACGTCAGCGGTGTGGAGACAGGGGCTAGCGTCACTGCACCGCCAGCAGAGCGTGCAGGGGGAATCATGGCAAGCAAATGGCTTTGTAGAGAATTGCTGGGTGCGACAGCGTTGACGTTGACGATGGCAGGCGCCGCGAACGCTGACGATATGGCGGATTTGAAAGCACAGGTACAGGCCATGAGCCGCCGTCTGGCCGCGATGGAGGCGCAGAACGCCGATCTCCTTCGCAAGTCCCGGTCGACGCACACGACTATTGCGGAAAAGGCCGCGCCGCGCGCCGTGCCACCTCCTGCAGAGACACCACCCTCCCTTCGGAAAGACCAGAACGGCAATCTTCTCGGCTTCCTGAACAATCCAGTGATGCTCTATAGCGATCAAAACACCTCGGTGCATCTCTACGGCCTGCTGGAAGGCACTATCAGCGCCGCGACCAACCAGAACGCCATGAACCAGACGGCTGTCGGCTTCCAGACCGCGTGGTTCAGTGGCAATCGCTGGGGCATCGATGCCGATCATGCCCTCGATCTGGGAGTGCCGGGGTTAAAGCTCATCTCCAAACTGGAGAGCGAATTTGAGTTGCCGTCGGGTGCGTTCGATACGCCGGGCGTCATCTTCAACCGTGACGCCTGGATTGGTTTCTACGCCGACGATCTCGGCAAGCTGACATTCGGACGGCAGAACACCCTGACGCGGGATTTCACCCAGACCTGGGGCGACGCCTACGGCACGCCCAACGTGACCCTGAAGGAGGGCGGTTACACCAACGTCAACAATTTCAAGCAGTTCATTTTCTATTCAGCGGATCCCGGTGGCACGCGAAGCGACAGTTCAATCGTCTGGAAGAAGCAGTTTGGCGAACATTGGGTGGTTGGCGCGATGTATGGCTTCGGCTTTCAAGGCGTGGGCGGCAGCGCCTCCGACATCGGCGGCGGATTGCCAGGAAATTTCCTCGGAGGAAGCAGCGAGGCGGTTTCCTTGGCCTATAACGGGCTGAGCATTGGTCCTGGCAAGTTGAGTGTTAACGTCAACTACGACCGAGGCAATCCATATAGCACGGTTACAAACACCTCGTTGGTCGATCAGGCGGTGTTGGTTGGTGGCGACTATGTCGTCGGAATCTGGAAGCTGAACGGAGGTTATGTGCATTACACAGGGCAACAGGGCATTAACAACTCGCTGGGCTTGCGGGTCGATAATTCCTGGACGGTTTCAGGTTCGGTGCTCATGGCGCCGAGGACGGAGCTTGCGCTGGGGTACGTCAACATGTCCGGCCGCAATGCTGCGCTCTCCTTGGGCGGCGTGACGTTGAACCCGTTTCTGGCCGATGCCACGCTGGCAACGGCGACTGCGAACGGCTCCAAGCGCACCCTCTTTGGATCGATCATGTACCATGTCGACAGGCAGACCGATTTGTATGTCGCGGCTGACTATATGAAGGTTGGCGGCGGTTGGGTCGTCGGCGATGCCCAAGGCAACGGCAACGTATATGGCGTTAGCCACCCGGCCGACTCGGAGTTGGAGGTTGCAACCGGCGTACGCTTCAAGTTCTAGAGCGGTTTCCGGTTCACTCGAGTCATTGTTGCCCTCCCGAGGCCTCGTGGTTCGAGACGCCGCGC
>JBDTKD010000224.1:0-4067 GCA_039935515.1 Bradyrhizobium sp. | reverse complement strand
GCCGCCCGACATGCCTTCGCCGGTGATGATGGCGACATTGGGCACGCCGAGCGACAGGCAGGCATCGGTGGAACGGGCGATGGCTTCGGCCTGGCCGCGCTCCTCGGCGCCGATGCCCGGATAGGCGCCGGCGGAATCGACGATCGACAGCACGGGAATTCTGAAGCGGTCGGCCATCTCCATCAGCCGCACCGCCTTGCGGTAGCCTTCGGGACGCGCCATGCCGAAATTATGCTTGATGCGGGACTCGGTGGTGGCGCCTTTTTCCTGGCCGATCACGCAGATGCTTGCGCCGCGAAAGCGGCCGAAGCCGCCCATCAGCGCCTCGTCCTCGCCGAATTTGCGGTCGCCCGCGAGCGGCGTGAACTCGGTGATGAGCGCGTTGATGAAATCGGTCAGATGCGGCCGCTGCGGATGGCGCGCGACCAGGGTTTTCTGCCACGGCGTCAGGTTGTCGTAGAGGTCGCTCAGCGCCTGCGCGGCCTTGTCCTCGATCCGCGAAATCTCTTCGCTGATGTCGCTGCCGGTTGCGGCCAGTGCGCGCAATTCGTCGACCTTGGCGTCGAGTTCGGCAACCGGCTTTTCAAAATCAAGGTAGCTGCGCATGTGATCCGGCATCAAATCACTATAAGGAGGAACGCGCCTGGAGGCGAAGCGGATTTGGGTTGCGTGAAGAAGTCAAGTATCTTCAATTGTTTATCCAGCATTCCGCGCAAAACCGGAACCGGCTGCGTCAAACGCGCCTTGGCAGCGGGCCGCGGGTGGAACCGGCTCTTTCAGGTGAGATGGCGCCGAAGTCAAGACCGGAGGGCTATTTCTGTGCCAGCGGATGCAGGTCGCGCACCAAGCTCTTGAGGCGCTCCTCGACCACATGGGTGTAGATCTGGGTGGTGGAGATATCGGTGTGGCCGAGCAGCGTCTGCACGATGCGCAAATCAGCGCCGTTGTGCAGGAGGTGGCTCGCGAAGGCGTGCCGCAGCACATGCGGGCTGACGAGCCGCGGCGCGAGACCGGAGACGGCCGCGAGTTGCTTCAGGTCGCGTGCGAAATGCTGCCGCGTCAGGTGGCCGCTTTCGCCGAACGAGGGGAACAACCATTTCGAGCCCGGGCTGCGCTTCGAAGCGAGGGCGCTCTTGTTCTTGTCTGGCTTCAGCGCTGTCCTCGCCGCGAGGTAGTCAGCCATCGCCCGTCGCGAAGGCTCGTTCAGCGGCACCAGCCGTTCTTTGTTGCCCTTGCCGCGTACCACAATCATGGCGGCGTCGCGGCGCGAGGCCGCCAGCGGCAGCGACACCAGTTCCGATACCCGCAGGCCGGTGGCGTACAGCACCTCGAGCAGGCAATACAGCCGCATCGCGCGCAGTCGTTGCAGCGCAGAGGCTTGCGGCGCGTCGGCCAGCGCCTTGGCCCGCGCCAGCAGCCGATCGACGTCGGCGATCGACAGCACCTTCGGCAGGCCGCGGCCGCGCTTCGGGCCGGACAGGATCGCGGCGGGATCGTCGCTGCGAATCCGCTCGTTCAAGAGGAAGCGAAACAGATGCCGCATCGCCGACAGCCGGCGGGCCACGCTCGAGGACCTGAAGCCGCGGACGTCGAGGTCGGCGAGATAGTCCCGCAGCGCCTGGGTTTCGGCGCCGGCGAAATCCTGCCCGGCGCGGGCGAGAAACGCCGAAAAATCCTCAAGATCGCGGCGGTAGGCGTCGAGCGTGTTGGTGCCGGCGCCCTGTTCGGCCGCGAGCATGTCGAGGAACAGGCCGACCAGCTTGGTATCCGAGGTCCTGGAACGCATTCCCGACCTTACTCGCTATTTCTTGAGAAACTTGTCCGCCGGGATGGTGACGCTCATCTCCCGCGGCTTCGGGTTAACGAAATTCGCCAGCGCGAAAATCACCCCGTAGACGATGCCGCAAATGACCGCGACCACCATCAGAAACCGGAACAGGCTGGGCATCAGTGCGGCTCTGGCGGCGAATTAACCATTGAATCATCGGGATGGCCGAGGGTGACTACCAACATGTTCCCCGGTCCGTTGCAAGAGTCTCTGGCAACGATATCGGCGGGGGTAGTATGGTGGCATGGAACCGCGATTCCGCGGCGATAGAGCTTTTGGATGCCTGAAACAGCCTCGCCGGCACCTGCCAGCACGTCCCCCGAGGCCGAGATCACGGCGGCGCTGGGAAGGCGTTCGATCGTGCTGGTCGGGATGATGGGCGCCGGCAAATCCACCATCGGGCGCCGGCTGTCGGCCCGGCTGCGGCTGCCGTTTCTTGACGCCGATAGCGAAATCGAGGCCGCAGCGGGAATGTCGATACCGGACATTTTTGAAAACCATGGCGAGCCGCATTTCCGGGATGGCGAGGCGCGGGTGATCGCGCGGTTGCTCGATGGCGGTCCCGGCGTGGTGGCCACCGGGGGTGGCGCGTTCCTGCGCGAGGAGACCCGCAACCGCATCCGCAGCCAGGCGGTTTCGATCTGGCTCAAGGCCGATGCCGACATCATCATGCGCCGGGTCAAGCGCCGTGCCGACCGTCCGCTGCTGCAGACCGCCGACCCGGCCGCGACCGTCGGGCGCCTGCTTGGCGAACGCGAGCCGTTCTACCGGCATGCCGACCTGACGATCTGGTCGCGCGACGTACCGCACGAAAAAATCGTCGACGAGTGCATCGATGCCCTGCATGCCCAGTTGTGCGGCGGCGGCGCCAGCGCGGTCGCGAACACCACGCCGGGCACCTTGGACGCCGCACGATGACCGCGCCGCTCAAACACACCGATCCGATCACGGTCGACGTCGCGTTGGGGGCGCGATCCTACGATATTGTCATCGGCCGCGATCTGCTGCCGTCGCTGGGCGCGCGCATCGCCGCCTTGCGGCCGGGGGCACGCACCGCGATCGTTACCGACCGCGAGGTTGCCAGGCACTGGCTGGCGCCGACCAAGGCTGCGCTGTCGAAGGCCGGTATTGCGACATCGGCCATCATTGTCGGGGAGGGCGAGGGGTCGAAAACCTATGCCGGCCTCGAACAGGTCAGCGAGGCGCTGATCGCCGCGAAGATCGAGCGCAACGATCTGGTGGTCGCGCTCGGCGGCGGCGTGGTCGGCGACCTCGCGGGCTTTGCCGCCGCCATCCTGCGCCGTGGCGTCGATTTCGTGCAGGTGCCGACCTCGCTATTGGCCCAGGTCGATTCCTCGGTGGGCGGCAAGACCGGGATCAATTCGCCGCGCGGCAAGAACCTGCTCGGCGCGTTTCACCAGCCGGTGCTGGTGGTGGCGGATACGGCCGTGCTCGACACCCTGTCGCCGCGCCAGTTCCGCGCCGGCTATGCCGAGGTCGCCAAATACGGCGCCCTCGGCGATGAAGCCTTTTTCGCCTGGCTGGAGGCCAACCATGGCGAAATCCTTGCCGGCGGCGCAGCGCGCGAGCACGCCATCGCTACCTCGTGCCGCGCCAAGGCCGCGATCGTGGCGCGCGACGAGCGCGAGACCGGCGAACGTGCGCTGCTCAATCTCGGCCATACCTTCGGCCATGCCCTGGAAGCGGCGACTGGATTTTCCGACCGGCTGTTCCATGGCGAAGGCGTCGCCGTCGGCATGGTGCTGGCGGCGGAGTTTTCGGCGCAGCTCGGCATGATCGCCGAATCGGACGCTGCGCGCATCGCGCGCCACCTTGCCGCGGTGGGTCTGCCGACCCATTTGCAGGATATTGCGGGATTTGCCCAGGAAGGGCTCGGGACTGCCGACACGCTGATGACGCTGATGGCGCAGGACAAGAAGGTCAAACGCGGCCGCCTGACCGTCATCCTGCTCGAGGCCGTGGGCCGCGCCGTGATTGCTCCGGATGTCGAGCCGTCGCTGGTGCGTGACTTTCTCGAACGCAGGCTGGCGGGCAAAAGCTAGAGCACGATCCGAAAGCCGGCTGGCGGCTTTCGCGATCATCGTGTTCCAATCCGGGAATGAAGTGAACGCCACATAATGGACTGGTTTACACTCTCGATCGTCGCTGCCTGCCTGCTGATCTCCGCGTTCTTTTCCGCGAGCGAGACCGCGCTGACCGGCGCCTCGCGCGCCAGCAT
>JBDTKD010000223.1:0-6497 GCA_039935515.1 Bradyrhizobium sp. | reverse complement strand
CTGGCGCCGGCGGTTCTTGCGATCCGTGCTACGCTCTCGGTCATGGCTGGCGCACCTGCGGCATAGACGAGATCGTTCGGCGACAATTTCGGCAAATGATCGGTTGGCCGTCCGATGCGGATGGCGGGGGAGACGCGCTGCGGCTCCGATACCGTCAGAATGATCGTGACATTGGGAAACAGCGCGAGGCGGCACAGCGCGCCATGCATATAAAGCGACTGAAGTCTTCGCGCCGCGACGACGAATATGATTTCCCGCTGCGGCCGTTCCATGATCGCCGCGACCGCGACCGACCACATCGGCGCGAAACCGGTGCCGCTGGCGACAAGAACCAGGCGGCCGGAATGCTTGGGCCGCAGAAAGGCGCTGCCCGACGGACCCGTCACCTTGACGCGGTGGCCGATGCCGATCTGCCGGCCCAGCGCGGGGGATACGCTGCCGTCATAAAACCTGCGGATGTGATAATGCAGCAGGTAATCGTCGGAGCGACCCTCGAGCGGATAGGTCGGGCTGTAGAATCTCGCCGGGAAGTCTCGAAATTGCACCTTGCAATACTGACCCGGCAGGTAGCGAAGCGGCCTCGGCAGCTTGACGTCTACCCCGATGACATCCGGCGCCAGCCGCACGATGCGGGCCACATGAGCTGCCATCGAGACCGGCTCGGGAACGTCTTCGGTCGTGATCTCCAGATCGGAGACGATCCGTGCCTGGCAGGCATGGATCATGTCGTCGCCCGGCGCGTGGCCGCCAAAGACCTTGCCTTCGACGAGGCGAACGCGACAGGTGCCGCAAATCCCGGAGCGGCAGTCGTGCGGCAATTCAACGCCATTCACCAACGCCCAATCGAGCAGCAGCTCGCCGCAATTGGCCAGAAATGGCTCGTTGTTCACCGTCACTTTGCAGATCTTTCGCATTATTCCACCTCGAGACGAATTGGCCGGACGTGCCTTGTATGTCTGATCTGGCTGTGATCGAACGCCGCCACCCGCATGAAGACGCCGGTCTGCAGCGGGACGTCATATCGGCTGTGGGTGTCCAGTCGACGCGCCACCTCGAGCGCCCAGTGCCCGGAGGCCCAGCGGGCAGCGCATCGGATGTCGGCCCGGTCGCCGGAGAAGTCGCCGTCAATGATGACGCCGGGAATGACGGTGCCCGCGGGGATGCCGCGATCGCGGTCGACCGAATACGGCGCGGATTCCGCCGCCGTCATGAACCAACGCGCGCCCTCGCTCTCGCCGAGATCCGGATCGAGCGCAATTTCTCCCATGGCAGTGGCCATTGCTGCGAGGTCGGTGGGCAGCCGCAGCGGTCTGACAAAGCCGCCGGCCGATCCGGCGTCCGCGACAAAATTGTCGGTATAATTCGCGCGTCCCGGATCCGGGGCAAATCCGCCCCGGTAGGGCGTGAGACTTGCGGCCTGGGTCGGCGTTGGATCGAGCGGCGGGCCGAAATGGGTGTCATCCATCCAACCCGTTGGGCCGCCGCTGGTGGCCTTCCATTCCCACACATCGGCGTAGCCGCCGTCCGTCGTAAAATGCAGGCCGCGGCCGGTCATGGTGGCGGGCGCATCGGCAATCGGATGGAGGCCGGCATGAAACGTCCGGTCGCCGGCAAGAGTCACGTTCGACGTGGTCAACAGCACCGAAAACTTGTCCTCATTGAATTCATGCTCATCCCCGGCCTCAAAGCCCTTGTGCAGCAGATGCCAACCGTCGCTTTGCTTGATCAGCGGCAATTGTTTCAGCGAGCGCGTCGGATCTTCCCAGGTGAAGAGGAAATACGCCCAGGTGCCATCGTGTACCGCGCGAATGTCGACCCGCGACTCTCCCTTGCCGTCAAAATTGTCTCCAGCATTGGTCATGACCGAGAACGGTTCGATGTTTCGCCAAACCCGATCGGAGGTGTCGCCGTCGAGGACCGGTGCGTCGGCTGCAGCGATGCGGTGGATCTTCAGGCTGTCGACGTCCAGCCAATCGGAGGCGACGACGACCGAGGCGCAGGTGATTGCCATCGCTGCGGCAACCACGAACGGATTGGATTGAAGGGTCGGGTTTCGCGGATGCGCGGTGCGGCGCTGACCTGCTCTTCGAGCGTGCAAGCCGGCGGCGGGGTGACGCGACTCGGCCCGACCGAATGGCACCGGGCCGGGCGGCTGCGTCGGTTGCAGAGACGGCTGGGAGGCGGCCTCGCTGCCGCCTTCGGTCTCCGGCGCCAACCTTTCCGACTGCTCGACCAGCAGCGTTAGCAGTTCGACGGCATCAAGCTTCGCTGGCGGGGCCGGCAGGCCCTGCGGCCTGAAGATCCGAAGCAGTTGCGAGGAGCCGCCGAGTCGGTAATGCGTCAGGACGTGAAAACCAGTGAAGGCAAGGAGCAGCCACGTCGCGTACCAGTGCAGCATCACGGCGGCGTGGCCGGCGTAGATGCCAAAATAGAGCGCGCTGCCGCTGGCAATCAGCGCCAACATGGCGACGAAGAAGCCCCAGGTCAGGATGACACTGATCGAGCCCAACCGCGCCTGTCTCCGGCCCAGAAGTCCTCGCAGACGACTTTTGTCCAGCGCGACACGACGGCTCAGGCCGGATCGGATCAAATAGATGGTATAGGCAAGCGACACAGCGACCAGCACAATGGCCGCCTGCATGTGTGATACCCAGACGCTGTTACGTGGCAGCACCGCATCGAACAGATTGAGCCAGCCCTGGTCCGGCATTTCGGTTGCGATACGCAACCCACTGAACAGGGCGACGCCGGACGCGGCGGCAAGTACCCAGTGCAGGATGATGGTGCCGTAATCCGTTTTGCGGCGCCTCATCGACACATCCCCGTGTGAGGTCGGCCGCGGCCGGCGCCATCGATCGGACGACTGGATCGAATGTGGATTGCGCAGGCGGTAGGCGAGCGCGCGCGGAATTTCCTTGCTTCGGGCTGCACGCGCTCCTGCCCGGCGGTACGGTTGTCGTGACGCAAACTAGCTCTCCCCCAGGGATGCCGACCCGCCGAAGTCGGTAAAAATCCTCTTTTGCTGTGAACGCTGTTCGAGCGCGGGAATGGTTCGATCAACCTCGTCCAGGCTGATCGAACTTTCCGACGAGCCTCCAGCGCCGCAACGGATGCGAACGGCACTGGAGACCAGTCGCTCGCCCCTATCCCCACATATGCTGGAAGTGGTGCGCCATCTCGTTCAACGCGAAATGGTGCGGGTCGATCGCCGGACCGGCGCCTGATTGACCGGCATCCGCGGCTCCATTTGATGCCGGCGTGCTATTGCCGGCGGCTGCGGTCGCCACATCTTGCACGACCGGTGCCGCGGCCGCCGTCGCGACAGCCGGTGCCGCACCGCCGCTCGGCTGTCCCGCAGCACCCGCCAACAGGTCGGTCAACAACGTTGCCGTGCCATTATTGTGCACGCCGGCGGCCTCCGCCACCGCCGAGAGGTCGGCAAAGACCGCCGAAAGGCTGTTTTGGCCGCCTCCCTGGAGAAGAGCTATCAGGTCAGTCACCAAGTGGTTCCCACCGTCTCCCGCAGCAGGTCCGCCAGTATCGGTTGGTCCGGCGGGAGCCGCCGCGCCAGTATCGGTTGGTCCGGCAGAAGCCGTTGCAGGAGCGTGCCCGCCACAATCAGGTGGTCCAGCAGGAGGAGTTGTTACGGGATTCGGTGTCACGGCCGTCGCCTGCGCCGCCGCCACCACACCTGCATAGCTTCCGCCATCCGTCATCACGTTATTGCTCCCGACGTCGGCAGAGTTCGCTGCGAGCTGGTCGGCCGCAGCATTGACTTCCCCGGCATTGTGGGTCTGCAAACCATCGATCAGCGCGCTCGCCGCCGTCCCCGACGTGCCATCCGACCGGAATTCGTTCCAGAATCGCGCCGACCATAGACCGCCTTGAGACTGATCGAAGGCGTTCGAACTATTCGCGTAGGTCTGTATTTGCTGGACCAGGCCAGCAACGTCACCGGTGAAGCCGTTATTCTCGATCGTGGTCGCCATCTGCCCAAGATGGTTGCTGTCCTGGATCCATTGCGTAATGAAGGTCGTTTGAGCTGCATTGTCATGGAACGGCGCAGCGGGGGTGTTCAGGTCCGGGAGAGGCGTCGGGTTAAACAGCGCCTGCACACCCGTGTCGCCTTGAGCGATGTCAATGATGTCCCGATGGATATCATTGATCGAACGCCCGACATATTGTCCGAGGTCTGTTCCCAATGTAAGCGTGCCCGCCGGAGCGCTCGAATTCTCGACGGATGCAATCTCTTCATTGAGCTGATTGATGATGATGTGCGTGTGCAGATCGGAGAGGTTGTTGATCGTGGGGTCTGCCGCGCTTAACATCTGCTGTACGCCGATAAGGTCCGAGACGATCAAGTTGACCTGATCCGGGCCGACGCCGCCAATCTCACGGGTCGTTGCGTCGTTGAATAGATCCGTTGCAGTTAATGCCATTTTTATTTCCCCTTCGTGGTGCGCGTTAATGGAAAACCCCCGTGCGCGTCGCCCCGACTACACAAGATGAAGAGTTGTTTACGTTCGTGGCGCCTTTCAGCCGACAGCAAGGCCAATGCGTGCAGAAGCAAGGTGATAGGCAGACGAATCTATGACGCCGCTTGGTGTCATGAGCTGCTCGCAGCGCAAGTATCGAGATCATCATCGATCATGGTCGCCCTTGTTTTGGATGGGACTCACAAGCGCCGGATTCTTGCGAATGCCATTGGGCAACAATGCGATAACGAGATTCTTCTCGCCGCGCGGCTTGCGAGGTGCCGGATAGAAATTGGCGACCGTCCCATTCTTGCCGGAAAATGGTCGGTATCGGCTGTCAAGGAAGCCCGGCCGATCGCGAGATCGGCCCATTGGGGAGGCGCAACGGAATGGGAGTTGCTCAGGGTCGCCCGCGAACCCTCTCGTTCGCCGGGCCATGGAATCCATTGCTCGCCGCGGAGGCGGATGATCCCGTAGCGCTTGGGTTGCGCGAAAGCGCCCGGCGCATGATCGGTATCGCCGCATTCAGCGGCGTCATCAACATCCTGATGCTGGCGGGCCCACTTTACATGCTGCAGGTGTATGATCGGGTGATTCCGAGCCGCAACCTCGCGACCCTGTTCGGTCTGTCCCTGATCGCGCTGTTTGCCTATCTGGCGCAGGGTTATTTCGACGCGTTGCGCACGCGCATGCTGTGCCGTGTCGCGACCCTGTTCGACGTCGGGCTGCAGGAATCGATCCATACAGCGCTCGCCACGCTGCCGCTTCGTGGTGTCAAACCGGTGCTGATGCAACAACCGTTGCGCGATCTCGACCAGGTCCGTGCCTTCATGTCGAGCATGGGGCCGACGGCGTTCCTGGACATGCCCTGGATCCCGATCTTTCTGATTGCCTTGTTTCTATTTCATCCCGCCATCGGAATGACGGCGCTGCTCGGCACCGCTGCGATCATTGCGATGACGCTGCTGACCGAGCGCATGTCGCGCGGTGCGGCCAAGGCGGCGATGGACTTTAGCGCGCAGCGGCAGGTGCTGGCGGATGCCACACAGCGCAATGCCGAGATCATCCGGGCGCTCGGCATGATGGATCGGCTCACCACGCGCTGGTCACAGGCCAACGAACGCTATTTGCGCCAGAATATCCAGGCCACCGACGTCTATGCCAATCTCGGCTCGGGCGCGAAGGTGCTGCGCTACGTTCTGCAATCGGGAATGCTGGGCATCGGCGCCTATCTCGTGGTCGCCGACCGGGCGTCAGGCGGCATCATGATCGCGTCGTCGATCATGATGGGCCGGGCGCTGGCGCCGGTTGAAGTTGCGCTCGGCAGCTGGAAGCAGCTTGTCGCCGCGCGCCAGGGCATCGTGCGCCTGCGTGAAATCTGCAAGGTGACGGCAAAGCCTCCGGACCCGCCGGTGGTGTTGCCGCGCCCCCACCGCGAGCTTTCGGTACAGGAGATCGCCATCGCCGCTCCGGGGACGGACAAGCCGATTGTGTCGAACGTCTCGTTTTCGCTCAAGGCCGGCATGGGGCTCGCCCTGCTGGGTGCCAGCGCGTCGGGCAAGACCTCGCTGTCAAAGGCGCTGGTCGGGATCTGGCCCGCCAAGCATGGCGTCATACGGCTTGACGGCGCCGCGATCGATCAATGGAGCAACGAAGATTTGGGGCGCCATATCGGCTATCTGCCGCAGGAAGTCGCCCTGTTCGACGGTACCGTTGCGGAAAACATCTGCCGCTTCGATGACGGGGCGACCTCGGACGCCATTCTGAAAGCCGCGCAGATCGCGGGTGTCCATGAGATCATCCTGCGGCTGCCGGAAGGATATTCGACGCGCATCGGTCAGGGCGGCATGTCGCTGTCAGCCGGCCAGCGCCAGCGAATTGGCCTTGCGCGCGCCGTGTTCGGCGACCCGTTCCTGGTGGTGCTTGACGAGCCGAATGCCAATTTGGATGCCGACGGCGAGAATGCCCTGGGCCGAGCGATCCTGGCGCTACGCCGGCAGCAATGCGTCGTGATCGTGATAT
>JBDTKD010000222.1:0-7073 GCA_039935515.1 Bradyrhizobium sp. | reverse complement strand
GTCTCCGGCGTCGAGGCCACCAGCATCAGGTCGATCTTGTCCTGAACGATCAGATCCTTGGCGACCTGGGCGGCGCGGTTCGGATTCGACTGGCTGTCCTTGACCACGACCTCCACGGGTACGGTGCTGCTGCCGAGCTTGATCCCGGCCTTGGTGGCTTCCTTGAAATTCGCGATAATGAAATTGTCGGCTTCGGCGAAGGCGGCGAGCGGGCCGGTCTGCGGGCTGACATAGCCAAGCTTTATCGGCGCGCCTGCGCGATCGCCGGCATGGCAATGCCGGTGGCAAGCGCGGCGCCAGCCGCGGCAGACGATTTGAGCAGCGTACGTCGATCAATTCCGGTGTGCACGATCCGAGTCATGTGACTTACCCCTCCCTGAAACTCCGGCGGTCGGCCAGGTTCCACGGGGAGAGCCTTGACCGCCGTTCGAAAATTGTTCGATATTCGAACTTGCGTTCGCTTTTCAGCGAGTGTCGATGACCCTCCCCGCGGTGTCAACCGCCCGCTCGGGGCATTGTGTGCAGGATGGCCGTGATTGGACAGCGATTGGATGTAAGACACGACAAGGAATTCATGTCCACGCTGGCCAAAGGGCTCGCCGTGCTCGGCGCGTTCGGCAAGGAACGTCCGTCGATGACCTTGTCCGACGCCGCCAACGTCGCCGATTTGTCACGGGCCACCGCGCGCCGGGTTTTGCGCACGCTGGCGCAGCTCGGCTATGTCGTTCAGGACGGCCGCACCTTCTCGCTCACCCCGCGTGTGCTCGAGCTCGGCTTTGCCTACCTCTCGGGCCAGGACTGGATCGATCGCGCGCTGCCGATGATGAAGGAGCTGAGCGAGCGGCTGGGCGAATCCTGCTCGGGCTCGATCCTGCAGGGGATCGAGATCGTCTATGTCGCGCGGGTGCCGGCGCGGCGCATCATGTCGACGGCGCTGGCGGTTGGCAGCCGTTTGCCGGCGTTTCACACCTCGCTCGGGCGCGCCCAGCTCGGCTATCTCGACAGCGCCGAGATCTGGCGCCGACTGCGTTCGATACGGATCGAAGCCTATACGCCCTATACCATCACCGACATGCAGGCGCTGTTCGACCGCGTTGGCGCCGACCGCGAGCAGGGATTTTCCATCGTCGACGAGGAGCTGGAGCGCGGGCTACGCTCGATCGCGGTCCCGGTGCTCGACCGCACCGGCCAGGCGGTCGGCGCCATCAATCTCGCGGCGCACACCACGCGGACCACGCGCAACGAAATGCGCGAAAGATACCTGCCCGAACTGAAGCGCATCGCGCTGCGCATTTCACAGGCGCGGCAGCTCGGCTAGATTTCTTGTTTTGACGCGTTTTCTTCACCGCGAACCGGTACCCACTTCGCTCGAAAACGCTATAGGCGTGGCACGATCGGTCCATTCATCACCTTGTCAGCGCGCGCCGAAAAACCTATCGTCCCGGTTCGCTTTCCGCACAGCGGTTCGATTATCGAACAAATGAGGCGGACGCCCAAAGCGGGCCGGATTCCACGGGAGGGCACGATGGCAAAAACGACACCAAAGGCAGGAAAACCCGCCTCAGCCGTCAAGGCGCAGGCAACTAAACGCGACGATCGCGAGGCGTTCGCGCGGCGGCCGGAGAATATCGGCCAGATGGCGGTGAGCCGACCGCAGACCGGAGCGGAATATATCGAATCCCTGCGCGACGGCCGCGAGGTCTTCATCTATGGCGAGCGCGTCAAGGACGTCACCACCCATCCCGCGTTCCGCAATACCGCGCGGATGGTGGCACGCCTGTTCGACGCCCTGCATGACGCCAAGCGAAAGCACAAGCTGTTGCTGCCGACCGATACCGGCAACGGCGGCATGACGCACGCCTTTTTCAAGGCGCCGAAGACGCTGCAGGATCTCATCGCCGGCCGCGACGCCATCGCCGAATGGGCACGCATGACCTATGGCTGGATGGGCCGCTCGCCGGACTACAAGGCGGCGTTTCTCGCGACGCTCGGCGGCAACGTGGACTTTTACGATCCGTACCAGGACAATGCCCGGCGCTGGTACAAATTCAGCCAGGAACGCGTGCCGTTCATCAATCATGCGATCATTCATCCCCCGGTCGATCGCGACCGGCCGCCGAACGAGGCCAGCGATGTCTGCTGCCACATCGAGAAGGAGACCGACGCGGGTCTCATCATCTCCGGCGCGAAGGTGGTCGCCACCGGTTCGGTGCTGACCAACTATACGTTCGTCGCCCACCACGGATTGATCCCGGTGCAGGACAAGAAGTTCGCCGCGGTGTTCATGCTGCCGACCAACTCGCCGGGCGTGAAATTCATCTGCCGCACTTCCTATGAGATGAGCTCGACGGTGATGGGCAGTCCGTTCGACTACCCGCTGTCGAGCCGGCTCGACGAGAATGACGCCGTCTTCATCATGGACAAGGTGCTGGTGCCCTGGGAAAACGTGTTCGTCTATGGCGACCTCGAGAAGGCGAACAATTTCTTTCCGCGCACCGGTTTCCTGCCCCGCTTCGTCGTGCACGGCTGCACAAGGCTTGCGGTCAAGCTTGATTTCATCGCCGGACTGCTGCTCAAGGCCACCGAGGCCGCGGGCACCAAGGACTATCGCGGCGTGCAGGCCAATGTCGGCGAGGTGATCGCCTGGCGCAATCTGTTCTGGGGACTGTCGGATGCGATGGTTCGCGATCCCAAGCCGTGGATCGGCGACTATGTGCTGCCGAACATGGACCCCGGCAATGCCTACCAGATCATCGCCACCATGGCGTATACGCGGATCAAATATCTGATCGAGCAGACCGTCGCCTCAGGTCTGATCTACCTCAACAGCCACGCCCGCGATTTCAAGAACCCGGAGATCCGACCCTATCTCGATCAATATCTGCGCGGCTCGAACGGCTACAAGGCGGAAGAGCGCGTCAAGCTGCTGAAGCTGCTGTGGGACTGTCTGGCGAGCGAGTTCGGCGGCCGCCACGAACTCTACGAGATCAACTACGGCGGCTCGACCGAGGAAATCCGGCGCTACTGCCTGTTCGGCGCCCAAGCCTCCGGCAATGCCGACAAATTCAAGGGATTCGCCGAGGAATGCATGGCCGAGTACGATCTCGATGGCTGGAAGGTTCCCGACCTCAGCGATCCCGGCGAACTCAGCTATCATTTCACGCGCGGGGCCTAAGCTTCCGATAGAGGGCGGCATACTGCCGAGCCGGATGACGCCACGATACATCGACATTCATGGCGTTCTTCTGCATGCTTTGCCAAACCGGCTTGTTGTGAAAGAGGGCCTTGGCGCGGCGAACGGCGCCGGCGAGATTTTCGCTCGACACCGGCCAAAACTGAATTCCGGTCGCCAAATCGCCGGCGGCGGCCATCACGTTGGCATCGATGACGGTGTCGGCGAGCCCGCCGACGCGGGACACGATGGGAATCGCGCCATAGCGCAGGGCAAAAAGCTGCGTCAGCCCGCAGGGTTCGAACCGCGATGGCACGAGCAGCGCATCGGCCCCGGCCTGGATGAGATGAGCCAGATTCTCGTCATAGCCAATGACGACGCCGATCTGGTTCCGATGGGAATTGGCGGCCGTCTTGTAGGCCGCCTCAAGATCGGGGTCGCCACTTCCCAGCAAGACGAGCTGCATTCCCTCGCTCAGGACAAGTGGCATGTTCTTCAGAACCAGATCGAGTCCCTTCTGCCAGGACATTCGACTGACGAGTCCGAGCAGGATTGTGTCGGGCGAAACCGGCAGCCCGAACCGCCGCTGTAGCGCGGCTTTGTTGTCCGCACGATCGGCAAGCGTGCTGACGCCGTACGTCGAGGCGATGCGGGGATCCGTCTCGGGATTCCAGACGGCGGTATCGATTCCGTTGATGATGCCGCTCAGCACGCCGGACCGCGCACGAAGCAGCCCCCCGAGCCCCATCCCACCCTCGTCCTGCTGGATTTCAACCGCATAGCTCGGCGAAACCGTCGTGATGCGATCGGCAAATTGCAGCCCTGCCTTCAGAAAGCCGATCGATCCGTAGTATTCGACCCCGTCGATCGCAAAGGATTCCGAGGGCAATCCGATCTCGCTCAACATCGCCTGGGGAAATTGGCCTTGATAGGCAAGATTGTGAACGGTCATGATGGTGCCTGGCCGCGGCCGGCCGCTATAGTGCAGAAACGCGTGCGTCAATCCGGCCTGCCAATCGTGGGCGTGCACGACCTCAGGTGCAAATTGCGGAATCGAGCCCTGGCCGATCTCGGCGGCGGCCCGTCCCAGCGCAGCGTAACGAATGGCATTATCGGGCCAGTCGGCGCCGTCCGGAGCCAAATAGGGGTTTCCGGGACGCGCAAACAAATGCGGCGCGTCGAGGACGAACAGTTCCAATCCGGCGGCGACACCGCGCAGCACGCGCGTCGCTCCGCCGTAGAATTTCGAATAGCCGGCGACTTCGTCGGCCCCAACCAGCGCGCTCAGCACATCCGGATAGCCCGGCACCAGGGTGATTGTCTCGATCCCTTCCGCCTTCAAGGCCGTCGGCAGGGCGGCCGCCACGTCAGCGAGGCCGCCGGTTTTGACCAGAGGGTAGACCTCCGAAGCGACCGCAAGCACCTGCATGGGCGTCATGCTGACAGCCCGTCGATCATCGGTTGGGTAATGAGACAAACGCCATGCTCGGTGCGGCGAAATCGTTCGGCGTCGCGTTCGGCATCTTCTCCCACTTCCAGCCCGGCTGGAATGCGCACACCTCGATCGATGACCACATTCTTCAACCGTGCTCCGCGGCCCACCTCGGCATAAGGCAGGATCACGGCATTTTCGATTGTGCCGTAGGAATGAACATGCACACCGGTAAACAACAGGGATCGACTGATCGCGGAGCCGGAAATGATGCAACCTCCGGAAACCAGCGAGGTGACCGCCTCGCCGCGCCGGTCATCCTTGTCGTGAACGAACTTGGCAGGCGGTGTGATTTCAGCATGGGTCCAGATCGGCCAGGATCGGTCGTAAAGATCGAGTTCGGGCAGGATATCGGTGAGGTCGATATTGGACGCCCAATAGGCATCCAGCGTTCCAACGTCCCGCCAATAGGCGCGTGTATCATTGTGCGATCGGACACAGGAGCGGCTGAATTGATGGGCCACCGCCCGACCGTGTTTGACAATATACGGGATGATGTCCTTGCCGAAATCATGGCTCGAATTCGGATCTTCCGCGTCGCGCCGCAGCTCTTCAAACAGAAATCTGGATCCGAAAACATAAATTCCCATGCTGGCGAGCGATTTGTCGGGCCGCCCCGGCATGGCCGGCGGATCGGCCGGCTTTTCCAGGAAGGATACGATCACGTCGCTCTCGTCGATGTGCATGACGCCAAACCCGCTGGCCTCGCTGCGCGGCACCTCCAGGCAGCCAATTGTCACATCCGCGCCCTGCTCGACGTGCTGGCGCAGCATCAGCTCATAGTCCATCTTGTAGATGTGATCGCCAGCGAGCAGCACGATAAATCTGGCATCATGGGCCTCGACGATATCGATGTTCTGATAAACCGCATCCGCCGTGCCGAGATACCAGTTCTTCTCGGAAATGCGCTGGCTGGCGGGCAAGATGTCGAAGCTTTCGTTTCGTTCGGGACGAAAGAAGTTCCAGCCCATTTGCAGATGGCGAATCAGGCTGTGCGCCTTGTATTGAGTTGCAACGGCGATGCGGCGGATGCCCGAATTCATGGCATTGGAGAGCGCGAAATCAATGATGCGGGATTTGCCGCCAAAATAGACCGCCGGCTTGGCGCGCCGATCGGTCAACTCCATCAGCCGCGACCCGCGTCCGCCGGCGAGGACGAAGGCGAGGGCGTGACGCGCGAGGGGCTCGATTCCGGGGGGCTGCATCAGGTTCTCCTGGACCAACATCGACCAACAGGCTTGCGGCGGTTCGCATCCCATTGGTGATGAGCCTAACGCGTCTAAAGTGCGCGGGACAGCGACGACATTGGTCGCGCCGCTTGCTCGGTTGCGGGAGGACGGCTCGATCGCCGGTCGCCGATCGACGACGAATGGTCAGGCGCCTCGAAGATGGCAGTGGTCCACATGCTGCACTGCAAGGTCGTCGTCGGCCGCCTTGGCCGCGCTCGACACGAATGCAGCAAGTCAAATGGCGATCCCGGGAAGACTCGAACTTCCGACCTACGGTTTAGGAAACCGTCGCTCTATCCGGCTGAGCTACGGGACCAAAGACCCGCGTCAACCGATGCGGGTGCCCGGAAATTGCATAGCAGAGCGAGCGCGCGGTCGCAAATTCAGCACGGCAACGTGGCAAAACTCGATGTGGATGGTGATCACTTAGCTTCGCGCGCGCATTGCTTGGGGAACCTTCGACTTTTCGGCGAGTTTTGCTATCAAACTCCACGCAGGCCATATCGATCTCACGGAGAATGAAGACATGCGCAAGATGATGCTGCTTCCAGCGGTTGCCGCGGTTTCGTTCGCCACGCTTTGGGCGGCTTCGTCGCCGGCCATGGCGTTTGGCGACAAATACTGCCTGCAGGGCCGGCAATGGGGATATCCGGGCAATTGCCAGTTTTCCACCTACCGCCAGTGCCTGGCGACGGCGTCGGGCACCGGAAGCGCCTGCGGGATCAATCCGGCTTACGCCTATGGCTATCAACGGCGCGACCGTTACTGATCCTGGTCCACAGCAACATCTCCGTACTCATCAGACGCCCGGCACTGGGTGGGCCGTTAGCCGTCGGTGCTCGCAACCCTTGCTCCGACCGAGCCCGCTGATGGACTTCGCGGGTAACGAGAATCGGGTCGGCGCCAGTCGTGGATCGGGCCCGGGAAGTGTTGCCACCGGCCCAACACTTCGAAGCTGAACACGCTTTATGGTTGTTGTGCGTTGGCGCCGGCGGTAGATTATCGCTTCCGGTCGCCGCGCGTAGCTGATGGCTCAGATGAAGTGTTTGAGGTGCCAACACGAAAACCGGGTTGACGCAAGATTCTGTGAGGAGTGCGCCGCTCCTTTCGAACACACTTGTCCAAACTGTAGAAACTTGATTTTGCCGGGAGCCAGGTTCTGCTCCCAATGCGCGCATCC
>JBDTKD010000221.1:0-11466 GCA_039935515.1 Bradyrhizobium sp. | reverse complement strand
AAAAAGCCGATCGTCGCGGCCGTGCATGGCGCTGCCATCGGCGGTGGCCTCGGCCTCGCGGTAGCAGCGGATTTTCGCGTCACCTGCCCCGAGGCAAGGTTTGCCGCGAATTTCACCAAGCTCGGGTTCCATCCCGGCTTCGGGCTCACCACCACGCTTCCCGAACTGGTCGGACAGAACAATGCGGAACTGATCTTCTACACCAGCCGGCGGGTCACCGGCGAGGAAGCCACACGGATGGGCCTCGCCAATGTCTGCGTCCCGCGGGATCAGGTGCGGGCCGAGGCCATGAAGCTCGCCGCCGAAATCGCCGAATGTTCGCCGCTCGGCCTGCTCTCGACCCGCGCCACCATGCGCGCCGGCCTCGCCGACCGCGTCATGGCCGCCACCAACCATGAGCTCGCCGAACAAACAAGACTGCGCGCGACCGAGGATTTCAAGGAAGGCATCAAGGCCACCGAGGAACGCCGGGTCGCCAATTTCAAGGGACGGTAATCTCGTCGTCCCGGCCAAGCGAGGCGAAGCGAGCGCGAGCCGGGACCCGTAACCCAGACGGTCCATGTTGCGCAAGCTGGGCCGCAGCGGTGCCGACAACGGGCACCGGTGGTTATGGTCCCCGCCTTCGGGGACGACGGCCGCGACGTCACGCGACGAGGCGGAAAGTCACGCCGCCGAGCACGAACGCGTTATCCGCGACGGCGTAGCCCCTTGCCGCGGCGGCATCGCACACCTTCGCAACGTCGCGGACCCGGAAGGTCAGGCCGCTCATCAGGTCGCTGACGCCCCTGACGAAGTAAAATTCGCCATTGGGAAGCTTCAGCTCTGGCTCGCCACGCTGATTTTTGCCGGCGGCAATCCCGAGAATACGGCCCCAATGCTCGGCCAACCCCTGCGGCTCCGGGCTTTGCATCTCGACCGCGATGAGGGCCTGCGTCACATCGGTGTTGATGGACCGCTGCCAGTCCGGCCCGGCCGGCGGATACGGTCCAAGCACGTCGTCACTGCCGTCGGTGTGGTTGAATTCGATGAAGGCCGCGCGGCAATCGCGCGGATGCAATTGCACGCCGTGATAGGGCGGATGATCGATGACATTGGCGGTGCGCACGCCGAGGGCGGCGGCGTGCCTGCCCCGCGCATCGGGATCGTCGCAGCAGAAGATCGCCATATAGCCACCGCGGCCGCCGGTCTTGTCGAGAAAACGTCCCGCCGCGGTGCCGGCCTGAAGCGGCGCGACCACTTCCAGAAGGATGGTATCGACCGGCAACAGCGCGTTCTCGAGGCCATATTTGGCGACGTTGCCGTCGCGGTAACAGGCGCTCAGGCCCATGATGCCGGCGATATCGCCGATGACCGGCTCGAGATGCGGCGCGACCAGGCAGATTTGGCGTAGCCGCAGATACATCTCGATCGTCCCGATATTCGTCAATGGCCGTGGAAGACCGGCTTACGTTTTTGACGAACGCCTTGGCGGCTTCCTTGTGATCGGCGGTCTCGCCGGCGCGCGAGTGATGGATCGCCTCGGCGTCGAAACAGGCCTCCAGCGACAGATGCTCGGCGTTGTTGATGTTGCGCTTGATGTAACCCAGCGTCACCGACGGGCCCTGCGCCAGTGACATCGCCAGATCGTGCGCGACCGCTTCGACCTCGGCGTCGGGGACGACCCGCGTCACCATGCCGAGCGCGAGGGCTTCCGCCGCCGTCAGCACCGGCGACATCAAATAAAGCTCGCGTGCCTTGGCGCTGCCGAGCAGATGGGTCAGGAAATAGGTGCCGCCGTAATCGCCCGACAGTCCGACCTTGGCGAACGCGGTGGTGATCTTGACCGAGGCGCTGGCGACGCGGAGGTCGCAGGCCAGCGCGATCGAAAGCCCGGCGCCGGCGGCGGCACCATCGAGCTGCGCCACCACCGGCTTCGGCATCTCGTGCAGGATGCGGGAGACTTCCATGCCGCATCGCAGATTGGCCATTTTGGCTTCGAATGACAGCGGCGCGCGGCCCTCCGCCATCGACTTCACATCGCCGCCGACGCAGAAGGTGCCACCCGCGCCCCGCAGCAGCACCGCGCGCACCTCGTGGTCCTCCGCCGCGTGGCGCGCCGCCTCGACCAGGCCGCGCGTCATGTCCGGGTTAAGGGCGTTGCGCCGGTCCGGGCGGTTCATGATGATGGTAAGCAGTCCCTGATCGAGTTTTTGCAGGACCATTTCGTTCATCGGTTTCTCTCTCGCTTTGTGAACGTCATTGCGAGCGAAGCGAAGCAATCCATCTGACGTCATGCTCGACTCTGGATCGCTTCGTCGCTTGCGCTCCTCGCGATGACGACCATGAGTGGTTCGCGCACCGCGGAGAGCCTATTTCTTCACCAGCGGGCAGCGCGACAGTTCGAGCGACTGGAACGCGTCGTCGCCGGGGATGGTCGCCAGCAGCTTGTAGTCATCCCAGCGGCCCTTGGATTCCGACGGCTTCTTGACCTCGAACAGATACATGTCGTGCACCATGCGGCCGTCCTCGCGGATCCGGCCGTTGGTGGCGAACATGTCGTTGATCGGGGTCGCCTTCATGATCTTCATGACAGCGGCGGAGTCGGTGGTGCCGGCGGCCTTTACCGCCTGGAGATAATGCACGACCGACGAATAGACGCCGGCCTGCACCGAGGTCGGCATCCGCTTGACGCGCGCCATGAAGCGCTTGGAAAACGCCCGGGTCTGATCGTTGAGATCCCAATAGAAGGCTTCGGCGAGCAACAGGCCCTGCGCGGTTTCAAGCCCGAGGCTGTCGATGTCGGTGACGAAGGCGAGCAGCGGCGACAGCTTCTGGCCGCCCTTGACGATTCCGAATTCGGAGGCCTGCTTGATCGCGTTGATGGTGTCGCCGCCGGCATTGGCGAGCCCGATCACCTTGGCTTTCGAGGCTTGCGCCTGCAGCAAATAGGACGAGAAGTCCGAGGTGTTGAGCGGGTGCCGGACGCTGCCCAGCACCTTGCCGCCGTTCTTCACCACAACATTGGTGGTGTCCTTTTCCAGATCCTGTCCGAATGCGTAGTCGGCGGTGATGAAGAACCAGCTATCAAGGCCGGATTTCACCGCGGCAAGCCCGGTGACATTGGCCTGCGCGAAGGTATCGAACACGTAGTGCACGGTGTAGGGACCGCAGGCTTCGTTGCTGAGGCGGATCGATCCGGGTCCGTTGAAGATGACGATCTTGTTGCGCGCCTTGGCGATCTCTCCGGCGGCCAGCGCGGTCGCGGACGCCGCCACGTCGAAGAGCATTTCGACGCCCTGATTGTCGAACATGTCGCGGGCGATGTTGGCGGCCAGATCGGGCTTGTTGAGGTGATCCGCCACCACGACCTCGATCTTGCGGCCAAGCACCTCGCCACCGAAATCCTCGACCGCCATCTTGGCCGCGGTTTCGCTGCCCGCTCCGGTGATGTCGGCATACAGACCGGACATGTCGAGGATGCCGCCGAGTTTCAGCGGCGGCTTGTCCTGCGCCATCGCCGCGGGCGCGGCCAGGGCCAATACCGATGCGAGAACACCGGCAAGAGCGCGTTTCATGTCATCCTCCCTGGCGATGCGGCGCATTTGCTAAGGCCGCAGTTTCTGTTGCCGCGATCATGCCGCAAGCCATCCGCAGCGGCAAGCCGCGGCCATGCGCGGCGGTCATCCGGGTCACTTCGCATTGCCGTATTTCCGCAAGACGGAATGATCGCTGGCGCGGGGTCGATCCAACGCGGCACATCGCGCGTGAACTCAAGCGCTATCGGTTTTCTCATCCCTCTGAAGCTGAGGCTTTTCGCGCAGCACCGCATCCAACAGCGAACTATGAACTTCAATTTTTCCGTTGTAGCTAATAAAGCCCAGTTTGCGGAACTTGTTCAGAAAAAAGCTCACTCGGGATCGCGTTGTGCCGATCATCTCAGCCAGGGTTTCCTGACTGATAGTCGGACGGATAGGCGTTGGATTGCCTTCCTTGCCAAAGTTCGCCAGCAGAAGCAGAAGCCGCGCGAGCCGCTTTTCGCTCGAATTGAATAATTGATCGATCAAATCTTCTTCAACCCGGCTGTTTCGGGTCAAAAGATAAGCCACGAACAGCTCCGAAAATTTCGGTTCGTCATGCAGGACCCCAATCATTGCCGGCTTCGATATCGCGGTGATCAGGGATTCTTCCAGCGCCGTGCTGGTCGAGATTCGTAGCGCGTGACCGTTCATGCACCCTTCGCCGAAGAATTGACCGGGCTCTAAAATCCCGACAACCGCTTCCTTGCCCTGGTCAGACAGAACGACAACCTTGACGCTGCCCTTCTGAATATAAAATACCGTATCCGCCACCTCACCTTGGGCGAAGATGACCTGATCCTTTCGATAGACCGATATCGTTTTGCCTGTCCCAACTTTGGCGAGAAACGCCAGAGGGTCAAACGAGTCGTTGGTTGGCTCACTTGCCATGTCGCGATTTCGTCCTGTGGCCTCGCCGAAGGAGCGCGGCGCAGCAATTATAAGCCGCCACCGTTCCAAATAAAATGCCGTACTGGGGGGCCCAACGGGGATAGATTGATGCCGACTGCTAGGGATAAATTCCAAAATATTCAAGGGATTACCCGGCTATATCGCACCGTTGCGAATATGGCGAAGGCCAGTGCCGTCACGCGATCCCACGGTGTGGAACACGGAAAAAGGGGGAAATCCTGGAAGTTGGTCAATATGGAACAGCGGGCCAGATTTGACAGGTGCAGGTTTCCTTCATCACCGCTCGGTATAGGCAATTCCCGGTGACCGAGAGTGTTGTGCTCCCGCCTGATAAATAGGTGAGCCCTCATGCCCAAATCCCCATCTTCACATTTCAGTGTCCTGCTGAGCGCTATTGAACGTCCCCGTTGTGTTTGCTGCCAGACTCGCATGGTGCTTGCTCGGACCGTGCCCGGCCCTTCCGGATACGACTTCCGGACCTTCGAATGCGAGAAGTGTGATCACGTAGACACCGAGATTGTCGCACGCGACCCGATGAAATCCGGCGCGCAAAGGTGGATTGCGGGGGAGCTAAGACCGCCGAATTAGAAGCCTCGCAACTCTTGGCTCGCTGAGCTGCGGCCCATGCAAGGGAAGTGTCATGCCATCCACTCACCATCCTGACCCACTATTCTCCCGTGCGGAGATCGGGATTCTGGCGTGCGGGAAGTGCGGCAAGCCGATGAGGCTGTCGCGCATCGAGCCCGGACCGCCGGGCTTTGACCTGCGCATCTTCGAATGCGCAAATTGCGAGTCCAGCAAGGCATTCGTGGTTGCGATCTAACTCCGGCCCAAGCACGAAGCTGCGCATCGCTCAGGAACTATCAGATTGCTGACGCATTGCCGGCCGTCATGCCCATGAGCGGCGCATCGATCTCATAGCTCAAGCCTTCAGGCGCAAACCTGATCTTTGGCTGCGCTCCAAAATCCTGTGCAACAACCTTTTCGATCAGGATGCTACCGAAGCCGTGGCGGGTCGGAAGCGCGACCGGCGGTCCATTGCGTTCCCGCCAGCGAAACTTGAACTTCGCCTCCTCGTCCGCACCCTCGACCGACCAATGGATATCGATCTGGCCCTTTGTCGGCACGGACAGCGCACCATGCTTGCTGGCATTGGTCGCGAGCTCATGCACGAGCAGCGCGAAAGTCTGCGCCGCCCTGGAGTTCAGCATCACAACGGGATCAACTGCTGCTACTCTATTGGAGAAGGCTTCGAACTCGAGTCGGATGATCTCGGCCACGGGCGCGCCTTCGAAGCCCTCCTTCGTGAGCACGGACTGACCTCGTGCGAGCGCCTGCAAGCGCCGCATGAGCGTTTCGCGCTCCTCGTTGAGCGGCCGGGTCCCGGACAGGCTGCGAGACACAATCGATTGAATCACAGCCAGCAGGTTTCCACCCCGGTGTGCGAGTTCGTTCATGAGGAAGCGCTGGCGCTCTTCGGCCTGCTTGCGCTCGCTGATGTCGTAAAAGCAATTGATTGCTCCCGTGATTTCTTCACGCTGGTTCTTCAGCGGACGTATATTCACGACGACGACAACCCGCGAGCCGCCGGGCCGCTCGATCAGCACTTCTGCGTCATGCGCCCCCGATATTTTGCCGCTCAACACCTCGGCCATGGGACACTGCTCGTGAGGCATAAAACTTCCGTCCGGACGGAACATTTTGAACGAACCGCAGAACCGCTCGTCGGTATCCCCCGCCGCCGGTGTGCGGCCCCACAATTCCGCAGCACGGCTGTTAAATTCCTGAATCACACCCGAGGCATCGCAGGAATAGATGGCCGAGGGACCTAGTTCAAACAGTGTGCGAAAGCGTTCTTCGCTCGCGCGCGACGCTTTTTCGGCCCGCTTGCGCTCGGTGATGTCGCGGACGTTGCACTGAATGACCTGCTTGCCGTCTTCCTCGTAACGATTGGCTACGATTTCCACTTCCCTCTTGTCGCCCGATTTGGTTTCGAGCGGCAAATCTTCGTAGCGAACTTGTCCATTCCGTTGCAGTTCCTCAAACGCCGCATGACTTGCTTGCTCGTCCGTGAGCAGACCGATTTCCCACAGTTCCTTGCCCAGTAACTCCTCGTGCGGGTAGCCGAGCAAATGGTCCATGAAAGGATTGGCGTCAGTGATCTTTCGCGTGACGGAATCCACAATGAGAACGCCATCGTGGGCGGCCTCGAACAGACGGCGGTAGCGAATTTCCGATTGGCGAAGAGCTTCCCCGGAATTGCGGCGTCCGGTCATGTCCTTGGGTCCAAGAAAGCCATTCTTGCGTCGCCGCTCGTCCGTCGGGATGGTTTCGGTAGTTGCCATGGGGTGTAACCATGCCAATTTTGTGGGCCGTCGTTGTGGTCAATATTGCTCACTTTCGGAAACTTGATGCTTCGGCGGCCTGCCCGCGGCGACCGCCTGAAACGCCTCAACTTCGATCGCAATGGAACCAATCCCGGCCATCGATCGTCGCAACGTCAGTGTGGGACAAAACGACCTTCCGGAAGGCAGTCGTTTCTTGCAAAAGCCTTACCGTCCGGAGCAAATCGTGGCTACTCTTCGAGAGTTGACCGGTGGCGGTTAGGAAAGAGCATCCGACGAGCCGGCATGCTGGAATTCAGCCGGACGTTGAGCAGCGCCATGAAGCCGATAACCAGAGCGACCGCGCATTGCGGTGGATTTGCCGCGGCGGCATTGCAGTGCAGCCTTATGCTCGCCGGCGGCGGGCCGGTCGCCGCTGCGGGATGCTCCTTCTCGCCGCAGGGCGAGGGCCGCGTCGCCGAAATCATCGATGCGCGCAGCTTTCGCCTGCAGGATGGCCGCGAAGTCCGCCTCGCCGGCATCGAGCCGGCGGCGACTGAGGCGGGCGGGACCGACGCAACAACCAAAAATCGCGGCGCGGCGCTGGCCGCTCTCGTTTTGGGACACGAGATCACCTTGCAGGGCGAGGACGACGGCCCGGACCGCTACGGTCGTCAGCCTGCTTTCGCGTTTCTCGAGGGCGTTGACACCCCGGTACAGGCCCTGTTGCTGGCGCAGGGCGACGCGTTGCTGTCCGGCACGGTGACGGACAAGGACTGTGCGTCGGCGCTGACGGCTGCCGAAACGGCCGCGCGGCAGGCCCAACGGGGAGCCTGGGCCGACCCCACGGCCATAAAAAACACCGAAAGTCCGGGCGATATTTTGACCAGGATCGGGCGGTTTACTGTGGTCGAGGGCAAGGTTCTGTCCGTTCGGCAAGCCGGGGCAACGACTTACCTGAATTTCGGACGGAACTGGACACGGGACTTTGCTGTGACTATTCCAAAGCATGGGCTGGCGGCGTTTGAAGCCGCCGGAATTGTGCTTAAGTCGCTTGAAAGTCGAAGGATTCGCATCCGCGGCTGGGTCGAGGCGCATGGCGGGCCGCGGATTGAGGCGCTTCGGGTGGGGCAGATCGAATTGCTGGGCACGAATTAGCGCGCGGGACACGTACGAGTGACAGCGGTTGCACAATGTGTGGGACGGAAGCGGGCGAGCCGCGGCCTTTGGGCTGCGCCGGCGGTTCTGTGCCTGGCATTTGCGCTGGCCGCTTGTGGCGAGATGGGCCACTTTCAGACCGCATCGCCGGCCACGCCGGCGAGTCCCGCCAAGCCGACGCGCGCTGTGGTGCCGACCCCGGCGGTCGAGCGCGAGCATGAACGTATCCTGTCGTCCTACGGTGGTGCCTATGATGATCCACAACTCGAGGCCCTGATCGGCCAGACCGTCGATCGGTTGGTGGCGGCATCCGATCGTCCCGACCAGGGCTACAAGGTGACGATCCTCAATTCGGGCGCGGTGAACGCCTTCGCGCTTCCGACCGGTCAGCTTTACGTAACCCGTGGGCTGATCGCGCTTGCCTGCGACACCTCGGAATTGTCCTCGGTGCTGTCGCATGAGATGGCGCATGTGCTGGCCAAGCACGCCGCCATCCGCGAGGACCAGGCCAAGCAGGCCGCCCTCGTCACCCGCGTCATCACCGACATGGGCAATGATCCCGACCTCACCGCGATGGCGCTCGCCAAGACTAAGCTGACCATGGCGAGCTTCTCACGGCAGCAGGAGTTCGAGGCCGACAAGATCGGGGTCGGGATTTCGGCGCGCGCACATTTCGACCCCTATGGCGCGTCGCGCTTCCTCACCGCGATGGAACGCAACGCCGAACTGAAAGCGGGCAAGACCTCGATCGATCCGCGGGCGCAGGACTTTCTGTCGTCGCACCCGGCAACGCCGGAGCGCGTCCAGAGCGCGCAGGCCAGCGCGCGGCAGTATTCGTCGCCGGAAAGCGGCGAGCGCGATCGCGAAACCTATCTCGCCGCCATCGACAACATGGTCTATGGCGAGGATCCGAGCGAGGGCTTCGTGCGGGGCCATCGCTTCCTGCACCCCAAGCTCGGTTTCACCTTCACCGCACCGGACACCTTCACGCTTGACAACACCGCGCAGGCCGTGATCGGCGTGCGCGACGGCGGCTCCCAGGCGATGCGCTTCGACGTGGTGCGGGTGCCGGCCGAACAAACACTCGGCGACTATCTGACCTCCGGCTGGATGGAAAACGTCGACAAATCCTCGACCGAGGACCTGAATATCAACGGCTTTCCGGCAGCGTCGGCCAGCGCGCATGGCGACCAGTGGCAATTCAAGGTCTATGCGCTGCGGTTCGGCACCGACGTCTACCGCTTCATTTTCGCCGCCCGCGAGAAGACCACCGAAAGCGATCGCAACGCGCGCGAAACCGTGAACTCGTTCCGCCGGCTCACCCTTGACGAGATTCAGGCCGCCCGGCCGCTCCGCATCAAGGTCATCACCGTGCAGCCCGGCGACACCGTGGAATCGCTGTCGCACCGCATGGCCGGCGTCGACCGCCCGGCGGACCGCTTCCGCGTCCTGAACGGCCTCGACAGCCACGCCCAGGTCAAGGCGCGCGACCGCGTCAAGATCGTGGTCGATTGACGGGCCGTCCGGCGAACCGCCGGCATAACCACCAATGGTCGTCATTGCGAGTTGGCTCGCAATGACGAAAAAGCCCGGTCATGGGGACCGGGCTTTTGAATTGATGGAACTGCGAAACCTCGCTTATGCCGCCTCGTCGGCAACGGCGGCATCGTCGCTGTCGCCATCTTCCGCTTCGCCTTCGCCTTCCGCCTCGACCTCGGTCTCGGCCTTGGCGCCGCGGCGCGGGCTCTTGGCGAGCTGGCTTTCGATTTCCTTGACCGCCTCGGTTTCCGTCACATGCTGCACGACGGCAATCTCGCGCGACAGCCGGTCGAGCGCGGCTTCATAGAGCTGGCGTTCGCTGTAGGACTGTTCCGGCTGCGACTCCGAGCGATAGAGATCGCGCACGACTTCGGCGATCGCGACGATATCTCCGGAATTGATCTTGGCTTCGTATTCCTGCGCGCGGCGCGACCACATCGTGCGTTTGACGCGGGCGCGGCCCTTCAGCGTCTCCAGCGCGCGCTTGACCAGCACCGGGTCCGACAGCTTGCGCATGCCGACATTGGCGACCTTTGCCGTCGGCACTCGCAGCGTCATCTTGTCCTTCATGAAATTGATCACGAACAGCTCAAGCTTGGCGCCGGCGATCTCCTGGTCCTCGATCGCCAGGATCTGACCAACGCCATGCGCCGGATAGACCACGAATTCGTTGGTCTTGAAGCCCTGACGCTGGGTCAAAACCTTCTTCGGCTCTTCGACGCGGGGCATCACCGCGACCGGCCTTGCGGCAGGCTTGCTGGCGGCGGGCTTGGTCGCGACCGGCTTGACTGCCGTCTTGACGGCGGTCTTCGGCGCGGTCTTGGGGGCAGCGGTCTTGGGGGCAGCAACCTTCGAAGCAGTGGCCTTCGAACCGGTCGCTTTCGCGGCAGTTTTGGCAGTCTTTTTTGACATTGAGCTTCTTTTGTTTTTTGAGGGTTTTGCGGCCGCAGCCTTGCTGGCTGTCCGGGTGTCCTTGAGAGACGCCCGGGCACGGCTTTTGGTTATGCCACGGCTCGCCGCGGCGGCTTTTTTGGAAGCCTTGGAAGCACTCTTTTTACGCGTTTTTTGTGACACAGCCTGCGCGCGGAACTGCCACGCCCCTGTTCGATGTTTTCACGGGAACCTCTTACGCCACAGGATACGCATGGCCGGGTTCGGCTTGTAATGTGCCCAATATAGCACATTTTCCGCAAAAATCAATGATTTAGGCCCTGTTGGGACGTTCGGCGTGCCAATTTTGGCCACCTCGCCGGAATTAGGGTTAAGCCGGCAGCGCGGGAACCCGGCCTTTTCCAGCGCTGAGCGCACGGTCAAATCAGTCACCGGCTCCGGGAGCAGGAGAAAAATATTTCTCGAACTTGCCTTCCATGCCCTCAAAATCCTTGGCGTCGGGCGGCTGTTCCTTCTTCTGGGTGATGTTGGGCCAGGTCTTGGCGTACTCGGTATTGACCTCGAGCCATTTTTCCAACCCGGGCTCGGTATCCGGCTTGATGGCATCGGCCGGGCATTCGGGTTCGCACACCCCGCAGTCGATGCATTCGTCCGGATGAATCACCAGCATGTTGTCACCCTCGTAGAAGCAGTCCACCGGGCAGACCTCAACGCAATCGGTATATTTGCATTTAATGCAGGCTTCAGTGACGACGTAAGTCATCCAGGGCTCCGAAACGGGTTAGTTTTGCGGTGGTTGCGTAGCGCAGGAAGTCCACAGCCGCAAGGGAAGCAGAGCAGTCCCGAAATGCGATTTTCCAAGCGCGTTTCCGCCGGCTGAATTCAGCCCGACAGAGATAGTCACTCGCGGCCATCCTGCAAATCATCATAGAGCCGACGCGCGGCCGACGCATCGCCCCGGCGCTCCGAGAAGCCGACGATCTTGAGAATGCGCACGCTGCGGTCGAGCCCGACCGTCAGCACGTCGCCGGCCTTGACGGCATGGCCGGGCGACTTCTCGCGCACGCCATTGATGCGGACATGGCCGG
>JBDTKD010000220.1:0-4252 GCA_039935515.1 Bradyrhizobium sp. | reverse complement strand
GGAGAAGTACCTTGGCCCTTGGAGACGACGGGACGAGGACACGCATGAGCGTCTCCGATAGCGCTGGCGAGGCGATGCCGAAACAGACAGAAGACGTACTGCTGAAGGCGGGGGCGCTGCAGAGCGCGATCTTCAACAGCGCCAACTTCTCAAGCATCGCCACCGACGCGAAGGGCGTCATTCAGATCTTCAACGTCGGCGCCGAGCGGATGCTTGGTTACGCGGCCGCTGACGTAATGAACAAGATCACGCCGGCTGACATTTCTGATCCGCAGGAGCTGATCGCGCGGGCCAAAGCGCTGAGCGTCGAGTTCGCGACCCCGATCACGCCGGGCTTCGAGGCCCTGGTGTTCAAAGCCTCGCGCGGGATCGAGGACATCTACGAGCTGACCTACATCCGGAAGGATGGCAGCCGGTTCCCGGCGGTAGTGTCCGTCACGGCGCTGCGCGACGCGCAGGACGCCATCATCGGCTATCTGTTGATCGGCACCGACAACACCGCGCGCAAGCTGGTCGAAGCCGAGCAAAAAAAGCTCGATCAGCGCCTGCGCGACCAACAGTTCTACACCCGCTCGCTGATCGAATCCAACATCGACGCGATCATGACCACCGATCCATCCGGTATCATTACCGACGTCAACAAGCAGATGGAGGCGCTCACCGATTGCACGCGCGACGAGCTGATCGGCGCGCCGTTTAAGGACTACTTCACCGATCCAGAGCGGGCCGAGGCGGCGATCAAGCTCGTGCTGAGCCAAAAGTCGGTCACCGACTACGAGCTGACGGCGCGTGCCCGCGACGGCAAGCAGACGGTGGTGTCCTATAACGCGACCACCTTTTACGACCGAAACCGTACCCTGCAGGGCGTCTTCGCCGCGGCGCGCGACGTCACGGAGCGCAAGCGGGTGGAGGCAGAATTGCAGCAGGCCAAGGCCTCTGCTGAGAGCGCAAGCCAGACGAAGTCGGATTTTCTGGCGAGCATGAGTCATGAGATCCGAACGCCGATGAATGCAATCATGGGCATCGCGGATCTGCTGGCGAAGACCGCTCTCTCCCCGGAGCAAGACAAGTATGTGCAGATCTTCCGCCGCGCCGGCGACAACCTGCTGAATCTCATCAACGACATCCTCGATCTCTCCAAGGTCGAAGCCTCGCAGCTCGAGTTGGAACGGACGGGCTTCTCGTTGAACGACCACCTGGAGAAAGTGATGGAGATGGTGGCGGCTCGGGCCAATGAAAAAGGGCTGGCCCTGGTGTGCAAGGTCGCGCCGAACGTGCCCACCGACCTGGTCGGCGACCCGACACGGCTGCGGCAGGTGCTGCTTAATTTGCTTGGCAACGCGATCAAGTTCACGCAATCGGGCGAAGTGTCCCTGCGAGTTGAGCCGGATGCGGACTCCTCCATTCCAACCGCATTGCGGTTCACAATTTCGGACACCGGCATCGGCATTTCGGACGAGAAATTGGGCCAGGTGTTTGAACGTTTCACACAAGCCGACTCATCCACAACGCGCAGGTTCGGGGGCTCGGGGCTGGGGCTCACGATTTCGAAGCGCTTGGTGGAACTGATGGGCGGACGCATCTGGGTCGAAAGCGAGGTCGGGGCGGGCAGCGTGTTTGCCTTCGCCGTGCCATTCGAGATCTGGGCCACGGCCGATCGGCCGGTGGCCGTACCGGTCGGTACGGATCTGGAGCTGCCGCTGCCGGTGCTACGAATTCTTCTGGCGGAGGACTCTCCCGACAACTGCATAATCACGTTGGCCTATCTGGAGGACACGCCGTACCAGGTCGAAATCGCCGAGACCGGCGCCATCGCCTGTGAAAAGTTTGCAGCTGGACACTACGACCTTGTCCTGATGGACCGGCAAATGCCGGTCATGGATGGATTGACCGCGACGCGGACGATTCGAGCGTGGGAACAGGCGAACGATCGGCCGCCCACACCGATCATTGCACTGACGGCCTCGGCCCTGAAGGGCGACCGAGAAATGTGTCTGGGGGCGGGGTGCACGGCTTTTTTGACGAAACCAATCAAACAAGAGGTGCTGCTGCAAGCGATCAAGGAGCACTCCCTGGTGGCGCTTACGTCACCAAAAGAGGAAAGGCGCCGGATGGATCCGATCCTTTTGCGTGTGAATCAAAAATCCGCAAATCGGATCCCCGCGTATCTCCAGAACTGCAGGCAGAATGCCATCGTGATGCGCGCCGCCTTGGATCGAGGTGACTTTGAGACCGTAACAAGTCTGGGGCACCAGATGAGTGGCTCCGGGGGCATGTTTGGATTCCAAGCCATCAGCGACATCGGCGGTGCCCTTGAGCAAGCAGCCGAGAGCGCCGACAACGACGCGTCGCGCAAGTGGGTCGGCGAATTGTCCAACTACCTAGATGGCATCGACACCATTTCCAACCAGCCCGTCACTCAATCCCCGAAACCCAATCCGCCTTATGCGCAATAAGGGGATATCAAATCCAGATACTGATATTGGATCAAAGAAGAATTGGGACTTGTTCATAAAATGGATCTTCCGCCTGAGTGGAATGGAATACCGCTTCATCGGCAGAGAGTTCTGTTTTTCCAGAGGGAAACCGAGAAATGAAAATCGCTCAGATAGCGCCTTTGATGGAAAGCGTTCCACCGCGGCTTTACGGTGGCACCGAACGCGTCGTATCTTATCTCACGGAGGAACTCGTCAAACTGGGACACGATGTCACGCTGTTTGCTAGTGGCGATTCCACAACGTCCGCGCGGCTGGTGGGTTGCGCCACCCTCGCATTGCGTCTCGACCCCCATGTCGTAGATCCAATTCCCTATTATATGCTGATGCTCGATCGCGTCCGCCAGCATGCAGCCGCTTTCGACATTCTTCACTTTCACATCGACTACTTGCATTTCCCGCTATTTCGCTACCTGGCTGCACGGACGGTGACGACGCTCCACGGTCGCCAGGACCTGCCGGACATCAAACCGATATTTCTTGGGTTTGATGACATGCCACTGGTTTCGATTTCGAGCGACCAGCGACGTCCGGTAGCAAGCGCCAATTTTGCAGCCACGATCCATCATGGTCTGCCGCTGAACTTGATGCGGCCAATCTTCCAACCCCGCGGCGGCTATCTCGCATTCATCGGGCGAATATCGCCCGAGAAGCGGCCGGACCGCGCGATCGCTATCGCTCGCAGTCTTGACATCCCCATTAAGATTGCCGCGAAGGTCGACCGCGTCGATGAAGCTTACTTCCGGGAGACAATCGCGCCCTTGCTAGAAGGTCCGGGCGTAGACTTCATCGGTGAGATCAGCGAGCAAAACAAAAGCGCCTTCCTTGGCGAAGCGCTGGGGCTGTTGTTTCCGATCGAGTGGCCTGAACCGTTTGGGCTCGTAATGATCGAGGCGATGGCATGCGGCACACCGGTGCTGGCATTCCGTTGCGGCTCAGTCCCAGAAATTGTTGATGAAGGTGTCACCGGCATGATTGTCGAACATATGGACGAAGCCATTGCCGCCGTCCCAAGATTGTTGGCGATGGATCGTCGCGCCGTCCGTAGGCGTTTCGAAGAGCGATTTTCGTCGGCGCGAATGGCGCGCGACTATGTCCGTCTCTATCGCAAGATGCTGCAAGATACGTTACACGACACGACTGAAACGGAAGCAACAGAGCCGCCGGCGTTCAACATTGTTGAAACCGAGACGATGAATTGACGATTCCAGCGCTGTCCTATCGCAAATCATATTCGGGCATGTTCTTGATGCAAACGGCACGCTGCCGTCAATTGGCAGCCCGCTGGGACCGTTTTAGGCGGAGGGGGAGGGACCCAATTTGATGGGACACGGACGCCTGTCTCTGCATCAGAAATTTCCGTTCCCGCCGCGAGGCGGAGACTGGTTCGATGACTGGGTGGTGGGTCTCCAGTTCGAGCCCTACTATCTCCACCAGGCACACTCTGTAGTTGTCCCGAATAATAGGTACTCGCGATATCGCCGCGACTTCAAAGACATGTCCGCCAAATTCTCGGGTTGGGTCGGTCTCTGGTCCTGCAATCCTCGCGAATGAGGGCGTTTTGCCCTCCGGTCTCCGCATCGAAAATTTCCGTTCCTGACTCGGGCGCCAGAGACAGGTTCGATGACTGGGTGGGAGGTTGGCAGTTCGGTCCCTTCCGTCTCCACCAGCCAGTCCCCCGAAACCCGAAATCCCGTCGCCTACTCCAAATGGGCCCGTCTCGCTGGCGTATACCCCAGCGATACGGTTTCATTATG
>JBDTKD010000219.1:0-4826 GCA_039935515.1 Bradyrhizobium sp. | reverse complement strand
CATGTGCGTCGGCGTCGGTCAGGGCGTCGCGATGGCCATCGAGAAGCTGAACTGAGCGCGGACGCCCAAGCGTCATTGCGAGGAGCGTCAGCGACGAAGCAATCCAGTCTTGCTGCGGTATGGATTGCTTCGCTTCGCTCGCAATGACGGGACCCCGGAGGATACACCATGACCCTTATCTATCCCGTTGAAAGCAACGCCGCGCATCCGGCGCGGTTGTCGCCGGGTTACCGCAGCACCATCAAGCGGTCGCCGCAAAAGCCGCTGATCCCGATGCGTCACACATTGTCGGAGCTGACCGGGCCGGTATACGGCCACGAGACCGTGCGCGAGAACGATCACGATCTCACCATTCAGCACCGCGGCGAGCCGCTGGGCGAGCGCATCATCGTCCACGGCCATGTGCGGGACGAGGACGGTCGCGGCGTGCCTCATGCCCTGATCGAACTGTGGCAGGCCAATGCCTGCGGCCGCTACGTTCATGTGATCGACCAGCATCCGGCGCCGCTCGATCCGAATTTCACAGGCGCCGGGCGGGCGCAAACGAATTCCGAAGGCTACTACAAATTCATCACCGTCAAGCCCGGCGCCTATCCCTGGGGCAATCATCACAACGCCTGGCGCCCGGCGCACATCCATTTCTCGGTGTTCGGCCATGCCTTCATTTCGCGGCTGGTGACGCAGATGTATTTTCCGGGCGATCCCTTGTTCGAGTTCGACCCGATCTTCAATTCGGTGCCGGACGAGAAGGCGCGGATGCGGATGGTGTCCTCCTTCGATATCGAAAATACCCAGCCGGATTGGGCGCTGTGCTACCGCTTCAACATTGTGCTGCGCGGGCGCAATGCCACGCCGATGGAGACGAAATAGTGCGGGGAAGCATCGAAAAAGGCATTACGCCGTCGCAGACCGTCGGCCCGTTTTTCAAATACGGGCTGACGCCAAACGGCCAGTACGACTGGAACGACGCCTTCACCAACAACCTCGTCACCCCGGACGCCTCGGGCGAACGCATTCGCGTCGAGGGCCGGGTATTCGACGGCGACGGCCAGCCGGTGGCGGATTGCATGCTGGAGATCTGGCAGGCCGACGCGCAGGGGCGGTTTTCCGATCCGCAGGACAAGCGCGCGCTGCCCAATTCGACCTTTCGGGGGTTCGGCCGCTGCGGCACCGATCCGAACGGCGCTTATGCGTTCGATACCATCCGGCCGGGCACGGTGCCCGATCCCGACGGCAAGCCGCAGGCGCCGCATCTGCTGCTCGCGATCTTCGCGCGCGGTATGCTGCTGCACCTCTATACCCGGGTCTATTTCGGCGGCGAGGCGGCCAATCAAGCCGACCCCGTGCTGGCGCTGGTACCCGCGGAGCGCCGCGGCACCCTCATCGCCACGCGCCACAAGGGTTCGGGCAACGCGGTCTACCATTTCGACATCTGCCTGCAGGGCGACAACGAAACGGTGTTTTTCGAAGTGTGAGTTTACTGTACCGTATGTCATGGCCGGGCTTGACCCGGCCATCCATCCCTTTGAAAAAAGGCTTTCTGCGAAGCTTGATGGATACGCGGGTCAAGCCCGCGTATGACAAGCCGGCAGATGTCGAGAGATCCTACTCGATCACGGCATGTTCCGGCGCCGCCGACTGCACGCGCAACGCGGCTTTGCTTGAGCCGATCATGATCGCCAGCGGGATCGAGCCCAGAATGAACATCATCACCAGCTGGTAGTCGTGCGAGAACGCGATGATCTGCGCCTGAGCGGCGACCAGCGCATCGGCCAAGGCACGGCCGCCATCGGAATTGAGGTCGATCATGCTGCGGACATCCGGCATCTGCAGCGCGTGGTTGAACGGATTGATGTGCTCGGACAGGATGGCATAGATGCGGCGGCCGCCTTCGGTGAGCTGCGCAATGACGATCGAGATGCCGATCGAGCTCGCGACATTGCGCATCAGGGTCAGCATCGAGGTTCCGTCGGTGCGCAGATGGTTGGGCAACGTCAGGAATGCCACCGTGCTCAACGGCACGAATACCAGTCCGAAGCCGAAACCCTGCAGGATGCTGATGGTCACGATTTCGGGAACGCCGGTCTGGTCGGTCCAGCCGGTCATGTAGAACAGCGAGAGCCCGGTCAGGCTCAGCCCGGTGACGATCAGCGTGCGCGCCTCGATGTAGCGCATCAGGCGGCCGACCAGCATCATGGCGACGAAGGTGCCGGAGCCGCGGGTTGCCAGCAACAGGCCCGCGGTGATGATCGGGTAGCCGATCACGTTCTGCAGATAGGGCGACGACAGCGCCATGGTCGAGTATAGCACGAGGCCCATCACCGCCATGAACACGCAGCCGCCGACGAAATTGCGGTCCTTGAAGATGGAGAACTGGATGAACGGCCTGGCGGTCGTGAACGAATGCGCGAAGAAATAATAGAAGCCGACCGCCGAGACGATGAACTCGGCGATGATCTCGTTGGATTCCAGCCAGCCGAGCTGTTCGCCGCGGTCGAGCGCGATCTGCAGTGAACCGATAGCGACCGCGAGCGCGGCAAAGCCGAACCAGTCGAAGCGCAGCTCGAGATTCTTCCTGGTCTCGTCCATGAACACCAGCAGGCCAAGCACGGTGAAGATACCGAACGGCAGGTTGACAAAGAACACCCAGTGCCAGGAATAGGTCTCGGTCAGCCAGGCGCCGAGCGACGGTCCCATGATCGGGCCCATCATCACGCCCATGCCCCAGATCGACATCGCCTTGGCGCGCTCATGCAGCGCGTAGGAATCGAGCATCACCGCTTGCGACAGCGGCACCAGCGCCGCGCCGAACATGCCCTGCAGCAGGCGGAACAGCACCATCTGGTTGATATCCTGCGCGAGCCCGCACAGCATCGAGGCTGCCGTGAACCCGCCGGAGCACAGGATGAAGACGCGCTTGCGTCCGAAGCGGTTGGCGATCCAGCCCACCGGCGTGGTCATGATCGCGGCGGCGACGATGTAGGAGGTCAGCACCCAGTTGATCTGGTCCTGCGATGCCGACAGGCTGCCCTGCATGTAGGGCAGCGCGACATTGGCGATGGTGGTGTCCAGCGCCTGCATGATGGTCGCGGTCATGGCGCAGATCGTCACCATGTTCCGGCGCAGGCCGGGAACGGCAATCGGGGCTGCGGCCGTCGTGCTCATGGTCAGTCCTGGTTCGCCGCCGCCGGCGAGAAGCCGAGCAGGCCGGCGAGCGAGCGGCGATGATGGGTGTCGATCGTGGTGTAGGCGCTCATGCCGGCTTTCAGCTTCTCGACATATTTGTCGCTGTTGTCGAAATAGATCCGCACCGGGACGCGCTGCACCACCTTGACGAAATTGCCGGTGGCGTTCTGCGGCGGCAGGATCGCGAATTGCGCGCCGGTACCGGGGCTGAGCGACCCGATGGTGCCCTTGAAGACATGATCCGGGAACGCATCGACGTCGATGTCGACGGTCTGCCCCACCGCGATATAGGTGAAATCCGATTCCTTCAGGTTGGCGTCGACCCAGGGCTTGGCGGTGTCGATGACGCTGAACACCGGGGTGCCGGCGATGACGAAGCGGCCGAGCTGGATCTGCTCGACCTGGGTCGCAATGCCACTCATCGGCGCCCGCATCACGGTGTGATCGAGATTGCGCTCGGCTTGGGCCAGCGCCGCCTTGGCCTGATCATAGGGCGGAAACTGATCGAGCGGCAGGTCGGGATCGCCGAGCAACTGCGTCTTGGACGCGGAGAGCTGCTGCTTGAGGAATTGCAGCTGCGCGCTGGCGGTGACCAGCGCGGTCGAGGCATTGTCGAGGTCGAGCTGGGAGCCGTAATTGCTCTTGACCAGGGTCGACTTGCGATCGACGTCGCGCTGCTTGAGATCGACGCCGCGCTGCGCCAGATCGAGCATCTGGTCGTAGATCTTGATGTTGGCCTTCAGGTTGTCATAGGTGGTGCGGCTCTGCTCGAGCGTGGCCTTGGCCTGCTGCGCCGCGAGGCGGAATGGCACCGGATCGATCTCGAACAGCACGTCGCCTTCGTTGACATGCTGTCCTTCACGCACCACGACCTTTTCGATCTTGCCGGAGATATCCGGCGTGATCAGCACCTTCTGCGCGCCGACATAAGCGTCGTCGGTGGTCACGTAACGGCCGCCGTTGAGATAGAAGATCAGGCCGCCGACCACGGCGAGCAGCGGCAGCACCACCAGCAGAAGCGCGCGCCGATAGCGCCGCATGCCGGCCATCAGCCGGCGGCGCGGCTGCGCGGCGATCTTCTTGCGCGGCGTAGCCGGATTGCCCTTCTGATCGGGCGGGAATTTGAGGACGGGCTCAGCCATATCGGTGTTCTTTCTTGCCAGGTTCGCCGGCCGGATTCTGGATCGCGTGGCGCACGTTTTCCTTGATTGCCTCGAGCTGCGCGAGCAGGCGATGCGCGTCGGACGGGTTGATGCCTTCGAGCGCGGTGGCGGTCAGCTCGGAGCGCAGGCCGCTCAATTTTCCGAGCAGCGGCCGCGCCGCCTTGCGCAGATAGAGCCGGTTGACGCGGCGGTCGGTGTCGTCGCCGCGGCGCTCGATCCAGCCATTGTCACAGAGCCGGTCGATCAGCCGGGTCAGCGTGATCGGCTGCATTTCCATCTGCTCGGCGAGTTCCGACTGCTTGAGGCCCTCGGTGCGTTCCACCTTGGCCAGCACCGCCCATTGGGCGCGGGTAATGCCGAAGCGCGCGGCCTGCTTGTCGGCGTAGAGCCGCACCATCCGCTGCAGTTCACCAAGTGTGAACAAGAAGTTCATATCCACGGGGCCGCGGGTCATCCTCGCCTCCATAAGCTTGCGAT
>JBDTKD010000218.1:0-9922 GCA_039935515.1 Bradyrhizobium sp. | reverse complement strand
CGGGCGAGGGCAGCCTCGCCGACGCGCTTTTGCCCGTTGAGACCGCGCTGGACGACATCCCGGCACTGGCCGTCACACGGGCTGATGCGGCAAGGCTCCACCGGGGCCAGGCCGTTTTACTGCGCGGACGGGATGCGCCCAATAGTAGCGGCACAGTCTATGTCACGGTGGCAGGCCGGCTTCTGGCCCTCGCCGAAATTGGCAATGGCGAACTCATCCCCAGGCGCGTGTTCAACCTGACCGGACTGACTGCCAGTTCCGCTCGCAACAACGAAAGTGTTTGACGATGTCGATTACCGCCGAACGCAAAGCGGAAGTCATCAAGACGAATGCCAACAAGGCCGGCGACACCGGCTCGCCCGAGGTTCAGGTCGCGATCCTGTCAGAACGCATCAACAACCTCACCGGGCATTTCAAATCCCACGTGAAGGACAATCATTCGCGTCGCGGTCTTTTGAAAATGGTCGCAACGCGCCGCTCGCTGCTCGACTACATCAAGAAGAAGGACGAAGCGCGATACAAGGCGCTGCTCGAAAAGCACAATATTCGTCGCTGAGTTGCCAGTTTACGCGCGCATGTCGCGCGCGTTGTCGCATGATCCAGCCCAAATCGGCTTTCCGGTTTTCGTTCCGATCATGCGTCCGTCGCGCGGACTAGAAAGTGCCCGCGCCGATGCATGATCCCGAAAAGTGGTGTTCCGGTTTTCGGACGAGATCATGCGCAAGAACGTCCAGCCGCAATCCGGCAGCTGGGCGTAACGGGCGAGATGCCCGTACCATCGGAAGGATGGACGCCATTCGAGACATGAAAACCATGGCAGGATCGCCGGATGCTGGATTTGCGACGTCGTCGCCCAGCGTCTCGCCATCTTGCGCATGGTTTTTGTGTTTCAGGCGCCCCTGCTTTCGTGAACCCATGAAAGAAGATCGCAATGTTCAATACGCATTCAGTCGAAATCGACTGGGGTGGCCGTCCCCTCAAGCTTGAAACCGGCAAGATCGCCCGCCAGGCCGACGGCGCCGTGATGGCGACCTATGGCGAGACCGTCGTGCTCGCCACCGTCGTCGCCTCCAAGACACCCCGCGAGGGCGTCGATTTCCTGCCGCTGACCGTCGACTACCAGGAGAAGACCTACGCCGCGGGCCGCATTCCCGGCGGCTATTTCAAGCGCGAAGGCCGGCCCACCGAAAAGGAAACGCTGGTTTCCCGGCTGATCGACCGCCCGATCCGCCCGCTGTTCGTCGACGGCTGGCGCAACGAGACCCAGGTCATCGTCACCGTGCTGTCGCACGACATGGAGAACGATCCCGACATTCTGGCGCTGGTCGCCGCGTCCGCCGCGTTGACCATTTCCGGCGCCCCCTTCAAAGGCCCGATCGGCGCCGCCCGCGTCGGCTTTGCCAATGAGGAATATGTGCTCAACCCGACGCTCGACGAAATGGTCGAGACCCAGCTCGACCTCGTCGCCGCCGGCACCGCCGACGCCGTGCTAATGGTGGAATCGGAAGCCAAGGAACTCAACGAAGACATCATGCTCGGCGCTGTCATGTTCGGGCACCGTCACTTCCAGCCGGTGATCAATGCCATTATCGAACTGGCCGAAAAGGCCGCGAAGGAGCCGCGCAACGTCAAGATCGCCGATGAAAGCGCGCTGGAAAAGGAAATGCTCGGGCTGATCGAGCAGGATCTCCGCGCCGCCTACGCGATCCCGGTCAAGCAGGACCGCTACGCCGCGGTCGGCGCCGCCAAAGAGAAGGTGATGGCGCACTACTTCCCCGAAGGCGAGGAGCCGAAATACGACAAGCTCCGCATCGCCGGCGTGTTCAAGGAACTGGAAGCCAAGATCGTGCGCTGGAACATCCTCGATACCGGCAAGCGCATCGACGGCCGCGACGTCAAGACGGTTCGCAATATCGTCGCCGAAGTCGGCGTGTTGCCCCGCGCCCATGGCTCGGCGCTGTTTACCCGCGGTGAAACCCAGGCGATGGTGGTGACCACGCTTGGGACCGGCGAAGACGAGCAGTACATCGACTCGCTCTCGGGCACCTACAAGGAACAGTTCCTGCTGCACTACAATTTCCCGCCCTATTCGGTCGGCGAAACCGGACGCCTCGGCAGCACCAAACGCCGCGAGATCGGCCACGGCAAGCTCGCCTGGCGTGCAATCCATCCGGTGCTGCCGCCGCATCACGAGTTCCCCTACACGGTGCGCGTGGTGTCGGAGATCACCGAGTCGAACGGATCGTCGTCGATGGCCTCGGTCTGCGGCGCCTCGCTGGCGCTGATGGATGCCGGCGTGCCACTGAAGCGGCCGACCGCGGGTATCGCCATGGGCCTGATCCTGGAGGGCTCGCGCTTTGCGGTATTGTCCGACATCCTCGGCGACGAGGATCATCTCGGCGACATGGACTTCAAGGTCGCCGGCACCGACCATGGCATCACCTCGCTGCAGATGGACATCAAGATCGAGGGCATCACCGAGGAGATCATGAAGGTCGCGCTCGGCCAGGCCAAGGAAGGGCGCATCCACATCCTCGGCGAAATGTCGAAGGCACTGACCGCCGCGCGCGCCGAACTCGGCGAGTACGCGCCGCGCATCGAGACCTTCAAGATACCGACCGACAAGATCCGCGAAGTGATCGGCACCGGCGGCAAGGTGATCCGCGAAATCGTCGAGAAGACCGGCGCCAAGGTCAATATCGACGACGACGGTACCGTGAAGGTGGCCTCCGCCGACGGCGAATCGATCAAGGCCGCGATCAAGTGGATCAAGTCGATCGCCTCCGATCCGGAGCTCGGCCAGATCTATGACGGCACCGTGGTCAAGGTGATGGAGTTCGGCGCGTTCGTGAACTTCTTCGGCGCCAAGGACGGCCTCGTTCACATCAGCCAGCTCGCCGCCAACCGGGTGCAGAAGACCTCCGACGTCGTCAAGGAAGGCGACAAGGTCAAGGTCAAGCTGCTCGGCTTCGACGATCGCGGCAAGACGCGGCTGTCGATGAAGGCGGTCGACCAGGTGACCGGCGAGGACCTCGAGGCCAGGCAGAAGGAAGCGCCGCCGCCGCGCGAAGCCGCCGGCGAGTAGGCTCGCGAACAGCGAATCGCGAACGGCAAAAGGGCGGCTTTTCAGCCGCCCTTTTTGTTGGCTGCGAGCAAGGATCTACCGTCGCCGTTGTGAAAAGCACGGGATTCGTCATGATATTATCGATGGAAGAAATAAGGAGACCGCACCATGATGCAGCTTTACTGGGCGCCCCGCACCCGTTCCTTCACCGCGCTTTGGCTGATGGAGGAAACCGGCCAGCCTTACCAGCGGGTGCTGACCGATATCTCGGCCGGCGCGCAAAAGACGCCGGAATATCTCGCGATCAACCCGATGGGCAAGGTGCCGGCGCTGCGCGACGGTGACGCCACGCTGGCCGAAGCCGCCGCCATCTGCGCCTATGTCGCCGAGCGCTATCCCGAGGCCAAGCTTGCGCCCGCCGTGGGCGATCCGCTGCGGGCGAAATATCTCTACTGGCTGTTCTTTGCGCCCGGCTGCATCGAGCCCGCGATGGTGCAGGTCGCAACCAAGATCGAGATGAATTCCGCATCCGCGGGCTGGGGCGATGCGCAGCTCGTGTTCGACGTGCTCGACACCGCGCTGGCGAAAGGGCCGTGGATTCTCGGCGACGCCTTCTCGGCCGCCGATATCGCCATCGGCTCGGGGCTGAATTTCGCGGTGCGGCTGTTCAAGATGGTGCCGCCGCGCCCCTCGTTCGAGGCCTATATCGCGCGGTGCATGGCGCGGCCCGCGTTCCAGCGCGCCGAAAAGCTCGCGGCTGGATAGGTCGTCATCGCCCGGCTTGACCGGGCGACCCAGTATTCCAGGGCGATAGCGGGGCAAAACGGAAGGGCCGCGGCGTACTGGATGCCCCGCTTTTCGCGGGGCATGACGGCCTGCTATTGGGCCGCGCAGTGGGCAGGCACTACTCCCCTTCCTTCAAATCTTCCGGCCGGGGCATCGAGATGACGTTGTAGCCGGAATCGACATAGTGAACTTCGCCGGTGACGCCGCCGGACAGATCCGAGAGCAGATACAGCGCCGAGCCCCCGAGCTCGTCGAGCGTCACGCCACGGCCGAGCGGCGAGTGCTTCTGCTGGAAGGCGAACATCAGGCGTGCGTCGCCGATGCCGGAGCCGGCCAGCGTCCGCACCGGACCCGCCGAAATCGCGTTGACACGAATGCGGCGCGGGCCGAAGTCGGCGGCAAGATACCGCACCGAGGCTTCCAGCGCCGCCTTGGCGACACCCATCACATTGTAGTTCGGCATCACCCGCATCGAGCCGCCGAAGGTCAGCGTGACCATCGCGCCACCCGAGGCCGGCATCAGTTCGGCCGCGCGCTTGGCGAGTTCGGTGAACGAAAAACAGGATATCAGTAGGGTGCGCGCAAAATTCTCGCGCGTGGTGTCGGCATAGCGTCCCTTGAGCTCGTTCTTGTCGGAGAACGCGATGGCGTGGACCAGAAAATCCAGCTGACCCCATTTCGCGCGCAGCGCGTCGAACACGGCATCGACGCTGACGAGGTTCTCGACGTCGCAGGGCAGCACCAGTTCGACGCCGAGGGTCTGCGCCAGCGGCTTGACCCGCTTGCCAAGCGCATCGCCCTGATAGGTGAAGGCCAGCTCGGCACCCTGCGCCGCCAGCGTTTGGGCGATGCCCCAGGCAATGGAATGGTCATTGGCGACGCCCATGACCAGCCCGCGCTTGCCTTTCATCCAGTCGTTCATCGTCCCGGCGCTCCACTCACTGCTCTGGCGTCATCGCCCGCGCCAGCGGCCGATCCGGCAATCGAAACCTGGGATGATCGGCGGGAGCCGCGGAATACCGGATGCCCGCTTGCGCGCGGCATGACGAGAATGGATCCTCACGCATCCAGCCGCTTGAACACCAGCGTGGCGTTGGTACCGCCGAATCCGAAGGAATTCGAAAGCACGGTTCCCAGTTTCGCGTTGTCGATGCGCTTGCGCACGATCGGCATGTCGGCAAACACCGGATCGAGCTCGCTGATATTGGCGCTCTCGCAGACGAAGCCGTTGTTCATCATCAGGAGCGAATAGATCGCCTCCTGCACACCGGTGGCGCCGAGCGAGTGGCCGGTCAGCGCCTTGGTCGCGGAAATCGGCGGGCACTTGTCGCCGGTGCCGAATACCTTGCGGATCGCCTCGATTTCCGGCGGGTCGCCCGCCGGGGTCGAGGTCGCATGCGGATTGATGTAGTCGACCTTGCTGTCCACCGTCGCCATCGCCATTCGCATGCAGCGCTCGGCGCCCTCGCCCGACGGCGCAACCATGTCATAGCCGTCGGAGGTCGCACCATAGCCGACGACTTCGCCATAGATGCGCGCGCCGCGCGCCCTGGCACGATCGAGTTCTTCCAGCACCACCACGCCGGCACCGCCGGCGATCACAAAGCCGTCGCGGCTGATATCGTAAGGGCGCGACGCGGTCGCGGGCGTATCGTTGTATTTCGACGACATCGCGCCCATCGCGTCGAACAGCACCGACAGCGTCCAGTCGAGTTCCTCGCAGCCGCCGGCGAAGATGACGTCCTGCTTGCCGATCTGGATGGTCTCGTAGGCGTTGCCGATGCAATGGTTCGATGTGGCGCAGGCCGACGAGATCGAATAGTTCACGCCCTTGATCTTGAACCAGGTGGCAAGCGTGGCGGAAGCCGTCGACGACATCGCCTTCGGCACCGCGAACGGGCCGACCCGCTTCGGTCCCTTGCTGCGGGTGGTATCGGCCGCCTCGACCAGTGTGCGGGCGGAGGGGCCGCCGGAACCCATGATGATGCCGGTGCGAATGTTGGAAACCTCGCCGGGCTCGAGACCGGAATCCTGGATCGCCTGTTCCATCGCGATGTGGTTCCAGGCCGCGCCTTCGCCAAGGAAGCGCATCGCGCGGCGGTCGATCACCTCCGCTGGATTGAGTGTCGGCGCGCCCTGCACCTGGGAGCGGAAGCCGAGTTCGGCATATTTTTCCGCGCGCGTGATCCCGGACTTCGCCGCATGGAGACTCGCAAGCACTTCCTGGGTGTTGTTTCCGATGGACGAGACGATACCCATCCCCGTGATGACAACCCGCCTCATGATCGCCTCGCCCTACCGTTGCGCTTTTATATGATGGCCGCCGCTGAAGCGAAAACCGCCCTGGTGGCCCGAGCAACTATCTTACGTTTCCGGCTGCACCGCGGCATCCTGCTTGAACAGCCCGACCTTCAAATCCTTCGCGCGATAGATAATCTCGCCGTCGGCGGAAAGCCACCCGTCGGCGACGCCCAGCATGAGCTTTAAGCGCATCACGCGTTTGATGTCGACGTTGTACACGACCTTGCGGACGTTCGGCATCACCTGGCCGGCGAATTTCAATTCGCCAAGGCCAAGCGCGCGGCCGCGGCCTTGGCCGCCGCTCCAGGCCAGAAAAAACCCCACCATCTGCCAGAGCGCGTCGAGCCCGAGGCATCCCGGCATCACTGGATCGCCCTTGAAATGGCAGCCGAAAAACCAAAGGTCCGGTTTGACATCGAGTTCGGCCCGGATCAGCCCCTTGCCATATTCGCCGCCGGTGGCGGAAATTTCGCTGATGCGGTCGAACATCAACATCGGCGGCAGCGGCAATTGCGCATTGCCCTGGCCAAAAATCTCGCCGCGGCCGCTCGCCAGCAAATCCTCATAGTCGTAACCGCTGCGCCCCGGCATTGTGCCAGCCTCTCTAACATCCCGAGCGTTCCGACCCGCTTTCGGCGGGAAGTACGCCAAATATCGTCCATCGGCGCGAATGTCGCAGGTCAGGATACCCCCTGCGGCAACCGGCGCACACCTTTGCAGAAATTGCATAAGCTGGTTGGCGGAGCTCTAACATAGCCCCCGCGAGCGGCAAAGCGCCGTCGGGAGGGGTAAATCGTCGCTTCTCGACCTGGGGTTTTTCTTGACCTTGGGCTTGTTCTAGTTGCGAAAAACTTGCATCTAAGCCGTTTCCTCCTTATATTCCACCGTTGTAGGGTGAGATAACGAGTGTGGTGCCTGACGTGGAACTGAGCGACGACGCTTCGATGTTGAATGATGACGCTGTCATTTCTGCGGCTCGCGGACGCCAGCCGGCGCTGACGGGTTGCCCGTGGCACGACGTCAACGAAATGCTGCAGGCGGCCGGCCTCCGCCCCACTCGTCAAAGGATGGCGCTGGGCTGGCTGTTGTTCGGCAAGGGCGCAAGGCATCTCACCGCGGAAATGCTCTACGAGGAGGCCACCCTCGCCAAGGTCCCGGTCTCGCTCGCCACGGTCTACAATACGCTCAATCAGTTGACCGATGCGGGCCTGCTGCGCCAGGTCAGCATCGACGGCACCAAAACCTATTTCGACACCAACGTGTCGGCGCATCATCATTTCTATCTCGAGAACAGCCACGAGCTGGTCGACATTCCGGATCCGCATCTGATGCTGCAGAAGACGCCGCAAGTGCCCGAAGGCTATGAGATCGCCCGGGTCGACGTGGTGGTCCGGCTGCGCAAAAAGCGCTGAATTTTCTCGTCATTTCGCAACGACGGCCGTAGCCCGGATGGAGCGCAGCGCAATCCGGGAGCCGCGATGCGGACGGGACGGCCCCGGATTTCGCGGAGTTTATCCTTGGGCACGCCGAAGGCGTGACCCGAGGGCTCCATCCGGGCTACCGTCACTCGTACAAAGACCTCAATCCACCTTTTCGTCGGCGTAGACGCCCCACAGCCGCTCCTGCTGGATCCAGCCGTCGAAGCCGTTGCCGCTAACATGGCACCAGCCTGATCCGCACCTTCTGACCTGCGCCACGACGCCGGCCTGCAAGCGGGCGGCGACGGCGCTTTTCGGATCGGCGCTGTCGTAGAGCGGCGCCAGCTCGTCCCTGGTCTTCATGGTGACGACGGCGGTGCGGCGGCCGGACAGCAGGGAGTGATAGACCCAGCCCTCGGCACCCTCGGAGTCCCGTACCCGCCGCCAGTTTTCGAATTCGGCGGTAATCTCGACCGGCAGGCCCGCACGGGTGTAGACCCAGGAAACGTCATTGTCCTTGGTCGGACCGGCCCGGACATTCACATGATCGGATTTGAGGCTGACATAGCGTGGCACCGGCAAGCCGCTGGTGGTGACGGCCGTATCCTTTGCCGAAAATCCGGTGCTGATCGAAGCCCCCATCGCCGCGCCGGCAAGCACCACGACCGAACAAAAACGCCCCAACGCCATCAACCCGTCTCCCGCCGAGGTATCAACTCAAATTCTTCGAGCTGAAGAACTTGCGAACGCCGACCCCTCAAGCCCTGTCCCGCCCCGATTGCCCTTGGCCTGCGAGGCCGGGCGCCTGCCGGGGTTCTTGTCTTAGGCCGGCCTTCTGCTAGAGAGGACGGAATACCGAAAGCCAGAGCGAGGCTCTGAAAGCTCCCCGGGAACCCAAGGAAACCAAGGCAAACGCCGGACCGCGCGGCAGCCGCAGTGTCGAACAACCGGGTTAATGAGGACTGAACGACGGAAAGTCCCGGATCCGAAGTTCACGCCCCCCGGCAGCACAATCGGCCTCAAGAGAGCAGGATATGTCGGTCAAGAAAAAGCCGCTCGTTGTCGTCACCCGCAAGCTGCCGGACTCGATCGAGACCCGGATGCGCGAGCTGTTCGACGCCCGGCTCAATCTCGACGATACGCCGCTGACCCCGGAGCAGATCGCCGAGGCGGTGCGTTCGGCTGATGTGCTGGTGCCGACCGTCACCGACGAGATCACCGAGGACCTGCTCAAGCAGCCCGACTGCCGGCTGAAACTGATCGCCAATTTCGGCAACGGCGTCGACAATATCGACGTCGTGGCCGCGCATGCCCGCGGCATCACCGTGACCAACACGCCGAAGGTCCTGACCGAGGACACCGCCGACATGACCATGGCCCTGATCCTCGCGGTGCCGCGCCGGCTGATCGAGGGCGCCTCGATCCTCACCGAGGGCAAGCATTGGGCCGGCTGGTCGCCGACCTGGATGCTCGGCCACCGCATCGGCGGCAAACGGCTCGGCATCATCGGCATGGGCCGCATCGGCCAGGCGGTGGCGCGGCGGGCGCGCGCCTTCGGCCTGCAGATCCACTACCACAACCGCCGCCCGGTGGCGCCGCGCATCGCCGACGAACTCGGTGCGACCTATTGGGAAAGCCTCGACCAGATGCTGGCGCGGATGGACATCATCTCGGTGAACTGTCCGCACACGCCGGCGACGTTTCATCTGGTATCGGCGCGGCGGCTGAAGCTGATCCGCAAGGACGCCTATATCGTCAACACCGCGCGCGGCGGGGTCATCGACGAGGAAACCCTGATCAAACTGATCGAAACCGGCGAGATCGCCGGCTGCGCCCTCGACGTCTATGAGCACGAGCCCGCGGTCAATCCCAAGCTGGTGCGGCTGGCGCGCGCCGGCAAGGTGACGCTGTTGCCGCATATGGGCTCGGCCACCATCGAGGGCCGGGTCGAGATGGGCGAGAAGGTGATCATCAACATCCGGACCTTCCTCGACAACCACAAGCCGCCGGACCGGGTGCTGCCGAGCATGTTGTGAGCAGCCCCCCCATTTTCCGGCTGAGCCGAATCGTGACCGCGCACCCAGGGGCCTCGTGGTTCGAGACGCGCGGCCTTGCCGCGCTCCTCACCATGAGGGTCTAGCACCTCATCCAGGGAAGAAGACCTCATCCCGAGGAGCACGCGCTTGCGTGCGTCGCGAAGGATGAAGCCACGGCGCTGGAAAACGGTCTAGTACCTCATCACAGTGATTATGACTCTTTGGATGTGACGGGATAGGCGCGGCTCATTTTGGCGCGGGCTTTGTCGGTTGTGAACATCCAATTGATGCGGGCGGCGGCGGCGTTTCGTTGTCGT
>JBDTKD010000217.1:0-4409 GCA_039935515.1 Bradyrhizobium sp. | reverse complement strand
GTCCGCCGACCTAGCTTGCGCACAGGCGCCGGATCATCGATGAAGCAGATCAGGAGCAAATCCTCGCCCTCACTCAGAATGGGCTGCACGGCGATGCTGAAAGAAGCTGAGGCGCCATCCTGGTTGGCGCGGTCGCCAGCGACGACAATACGCAGCTTCTCTTGATTGGCGCGCTCGATGGCCGATCTGAGCTTGATCCTTAAATCTCGGCGCGCCATTGCCAGCAGATCGCGCGTCGGCGGCCCCGACGGCACGTGCAAATATCGATCGGTCGGTCCCAGATAATAAAGGCACTCATGTTTGCGGTTGATCAGGACCGCCGGCGGTGCGTAGGTCTCCAATAGGTGTCGTCTGCAAAGATCAGCGAGAGCAGCTTCATGCGATGGCGCGGAGTCTCGTCCTGAATGAGGAGACGCGCGCGGGCCGTCGCCGACGCTAAAAGAGAAGCCGAGATCGCCCGGTCGCGCGCGACCGACATGCCGATAGATCCGCTCCGCTTTGGAGATCGGTTCGAAACGGTCGGTGGCGTTGGCTATAGTCTCGGAGCTGCCGAGAAGGAGAAGGCCGCCTTCGCGTAGCGCGAAATGAAAGACGGAGATGATTTTTGCCTGCGCATCCGGACGCAAATAGATCAGAAGATTCCTGCATGAGATCAGGTCGAGACGCGAGAACGGTGGATCGGCGAGGACATCCTGCACCGTGAAGACCACCATTCCGCGCAACTCAGACAAAACTCTGTAGCCATGTTCTTCTTTCGCAAAGAAGCGAGCGAGCCGCCCCGGAGATACCTCGGTCTCGATCGTTGTCGGATAGAAGCCTTCGCGCGCGCTCACTACGGCGTCCGGGTCGACGTCGGAAGCAAAGATCTGCAGCTTTATATCGCGCTTCGTAGTCGTAATCTCCTCGCGCAAGAGCATAGCTAAGGAATAGGTTTCCTCGCCGGTGCTGCAGCCCGCGATCCAGATTCGTAGTGGCTGGTCGGGCGGATGGCCGCGGACAAGCTCGGGAATAGTCTTCTCGGCCAGGAGATCGAACACTTCTCGGCCGCGAAAGAAGCTGGTGACGTTGATGAGCAGATCTTTTGCAAGAAGCTCAACCTCACCTGCGTCCCGGTGAAGGAGTTCGAGATAGCGGTCCATGTCGTCGGTCTCGATCGCCGCCATCGCCATGCGTCGTTCGATCCGGCGTTGCAGCGTTCCCGATTTGTAAAGTCTGAAATCATGAGCGGTCTTCGCGCGAAGAAGCTCGATGATTTCCGGCAACCAGCTCTCCGTGGAGTCGGGCGGATGTGAATTATTCTGCATGCGCGTCAGCGCCATTCGCCGATCATATCTGACGAGTGCGTCAGGGATCTTGCCCACCGGAAGCACAAGGTCCACCGCGCCCGTCAGAATCGCGTTACGGGGCATGCCGTCATGGCTCGCCTCGTCAGGGTCCTGGGTGATGACGAGCCCGCCTTTCTCCTTCACCGTTTTCAGCCCGAGGCTGCCGTCCGCGGCCGTTCCGGACAGGATCACGCAGACGGCGCGCTCGCCGTACTCCTCCGCCAGCGAGTGCAGCAAAAAGTCAAAGGGCAGACGGGCCCCATGGCGCGCTTGAGGCTCCGAGAGACGAAGCGCCCCATTGGTCACTGAAAGATAGGTTCCGGGTGGAATGACATACAGGTGGTTGCACTCGAGCCGCATCCCGTCTTCGGCTTGCCCGACCACCATTGAGGTGTAGCCGGCCAGGAGATCCGCCATCATGCTCTCATGGGTCGGATCGAGATGCTGCACGAGGATGAAGGCCATGCCGTTGTCGGCGGGCAACGCCTTCATGAGTTTTCTGGCAGCGTCCAGGCCTCCTGCTGAGGCGCCGATCCCGACGACCAGGAAGTCTTCAGGACCGCGAGGAGGACCACGCACCGGCAGCGGACGCCCATTCGCACGCGAACGCGTAGGCTTAGCCTGGTGCGGGCGGCTTCTGAGCATTCTATACTTGTACTCTATTCGTTCGCTGCAACGCGCCGCTCTCATAAAGAGGTCTGCTACAGGCTACCACGGCCTCCCTCCCTCGGCCACTGGGTCGGCCTTGATACTCCTTTTGAGGCCGGGGCGCCGGATACCGCCAGGAGCGCAGGCTTGCGTAGTTTCCGAGTCTGCTCCCAGCAATCTCGCATCGGCTATCGTCGGGATTAGCGAGGTCTTGCGGGGCTGCTTGCGGCGCACGCGCATCTTCGTCGATGCGAACGGCTCAAAATGGCTGCTCTAATGCTCGCATTTCGACGGAACCGGCGTGGCAGAAGTGTCCGCGTCGATGGTGGTGAAAGATCCGTTGCGGGAGTAATGAGCCGATGAAAGCGCTTTGCGTCCTCGTGGTCGAGGACGACGCCCTTATCGGCATGCTATTTGCTGACGTCCTCACGGCGATGGGTCACGACGTGTGCGCGATCGAGGCCACCGAGGCCGGCGCGGTGGCCGCCGCTGCGCGATACAGACCTGATCTGATGATCGTTGACGCAGGATTGCGCGGCGGGAGTGGGGTCGCAGCCGTCGACGAAATACTGCGCACTGGGTTCATCCCGCACGTGTTCATCAGCGGTGAAATCTCAAGAATACTGGCGCTGAAGCCCGAAGCGATCGTGCTTGAAAAGCCATGTCGCGATGTCGACCTCGAGCGGGCCATCCAACGTGCCCTCGATAGGGCCGCCCCCAGTTGAAGACTAAGCCGGCAGTCCTACGAAACGGCTCACCGCCGTGCAATCGCTTCGCCAAATCCAAAGGTCGCTCCGCTGGTTCGTCGCGCGGCTGCCTAGCGGGATCAGACAGATGCGGAACAGACCTGCCGAGGTTAGCCAGACATAACGGCCTACGTAGATTCCGAACCTTTGTGCGGCCATCTCGCGCCATTAAAATCCACGGGCCTTTCATCGGTCTAACCAAGGTTCGACAAAACCCGCAACCGGAGTTTCGATGATGGAACAAGCAACTCCGGTTTGGCCTTTGGTTGTGTACAGCGTCGCTGTTATTGCCCTCGTCGGAGGCATGACAGCGGTTTCTCATGTTCTAGGCCAACGACATACGGGCAAAGCGACGATCGAGCCCTACGAGGCTGGGATCGTGACCGTCGGCTACGCGCGGTTCCGCTTGCCGGTGAAGTTTTATCTCGTTGCGATGTTCTTCGTAATTTTCGACCTGGAAACGGTGTTCATCTTTGCCTGGGCGGTCGCATTCCGCGACGTCGGCTGGGTTGGATACATTGACGTGGTGGTGTTCATAGGCGTGCTTTTCGCCGCCCTTGTCTATCTGTGGCGGCTCGGTGCTTTGGATTGGGGGCCGCGGCGGGAGCGCTCCCCCGTCCGTTATCGGAGCGGATCGTAATGCGGTGGCAACTGACTAAGGCAGCACCAGCCGCCAATGGCACAGTCGATGAGGCGATCAAGCGCCACCTCATTCTGACACGACTGCAAGATGTCGTTGCCTGGGGTCAAAAGAACTCAATCTGGCCGTTCAACTTCGGCTTGTCATGCTGCTACGTCGAGATGGCCACCGCCTTCACAAGCAAATACGACATCGCTCGTTTCGGTGCCGAGGTTCTGCGTGCGACGCCTCGGGAAGCCGATCTGATGGTCGTTTCGGGCACGGTGTTCCTCAAGATGGCGCCGGTCATCAAGCGTCTCTACGACCAGATGATGGAGCCGCGCTGGGTCATTTCCATGGGCTCCTGTGCCAACTCCGGAGGCATGTACGATATCTATAGCGTCGTTCAGGGCGTCGATAGTTTTCTGCCGGTGGACGTTTATGTACCAGGCTGTCCGCCGCGCCCCGATGCGTTGCTGGAAGGCCTCATTCTGCTACAGCAATCCATCGGCCAGGAGCGGCGACCGTTGAGCTGGACCGTGGGGTCCCAGGATGTGCAGCGCCCGAGTCATCCAAGTTTGCGCGATCTCAAACGCCCCGAGCGGCAGCGCGCCACGGATCTACGCACGCCCGACGGGGTCTAAGCAATGCTCGGCGATCGCGCTCACGAGGACGTCTTACTGACCGTGGCGGGGGAGCTCACGGAACGCTTCGGAGCGAAGGCGCTCGCATCGCAATCGACACATGACGGGATCCCGACATTCTGGGTCGCAAGCGCGATGGCACACGACGCCCTGGACTATTTGCGCAAAGGAGTAGCGCACCCGTATCGTATGCTCTTCGACCTCACTGCCATCGACGAACGTCAGCGTATCCATCGTCAAGACCAGCCAGCGAGCGACTTCACCGTCGTCTATCACCTGCTTTCCTATGAGCGTAACGCAGACGTTCGCATCAAAGTGGCGCTCGCCGACGACGCGACCTCGCTCCCCACCGTGACGGACCTTTGGCCTGCCGCGAACTGGTACGAGTGCGAAGTCTGGGACATGTTCGGCATCACCTTCGACGGAC
>JBDTKD010000216.1:0-7935 GCA_039935515.1 Bradyrhizobium sp. | reverse complement strand
GCCTGCATGACCATACCAGGAGCAATCGGATAACTCACCCCGCCAGAGCTGACGTGGTCTTGCAAGAGACGCACTGTGGCCTTGTAATATGGCTCGGCCGCACTCTGGCCTGACGTCCCCTGCCCCGGCGGCGGGTTGAATGTCGTCGCCGAGACATATTCGACCTTGCCGCGAACCGAACCGAATATCGCGCTGTCGAACGTCAGCAGCCGGATGTCCGCATCCGCATTCGGATGAATATGTCCGGAATCCTTGGGATCGATGCGGACCTCGGCTACCAGTTCGCGATTCGTGGGAACGATCCGGGCAATCGGATCGCCGGCTCTAATCACTTCGCCGACCGATTTCGGTGCCAGCTCCTGCACAATCCCGTCCGACGGAGCACGAACCACAAGGCGCTCGGAGCGGTCCGCGAGCTTGATCAATTGCTGTTCGGTCTCGGCCAGATCAGCGGCCGCCTTGACACGTTCCTCGCTCAGCTTTTGCATCGCCTTGTCGTCGGCTTCCGCCAGGCTGCTCTCGGCTTCTGTCACCGCATCTTTGGCAGAGGCGATCTTGCCTTCAAAATTGGGGATCTCGCCCTGCGCACGTTCCAGGACGTATTTTGCCTCTAACCAGCTCTTGCGGGCGCCGAGGCCGGCGCTCTGAAGGCTGTCTTGCAGTGCTACCAATTCCTGTTGAACCTTGACTTGCGCGCGCGCAGATTCCAGCCCCGAATTCAGTGTGGTGATTTCCTCGCGCTTCTGCGCAATTCTGGCCTCGAGCGTGGCGCGTTCCTGGCGCCTCTGAATCACGGAACTGACATACAATTTTTCCTGTTGCGCAGCGAGGTCAGGGAACTGTTTGGCGAGATCGTCAAACTCCGGGATTTCATTACGGCTCTGGGCTTCGATGCGTATCAGCTCGAGCTTCAAATTGGCGCTGCGGGCCTCAAACTGGTCGCGCTCGCTGATCGCCCCCTCCGGGCGCAACCTGATCAGCGGTTGCTGGGCCGCGACCGTCATGCCTTCGTGAACAAAAATTTCGGCGACGATGCCGCCTTCGAGATGTTGAACGGTCTGGACCTGCCCGCGCGGGATGATCTGACCTTGGGCTATGGTAACCTCGCGAACCTGCGTCACCGAGCCCCAGACGATCGCGGCGACCACGAACCCGGATGCGGTTAACAGTGTCGCGAGCAGAAGACGGGGCGGCCGACCGTCCTCCAGCACCAGAGGTCGGGTAAGCCGTCGCGCGATTTCCGCCCGCTTGGCGAATAGTGCCTGCAAGATATCAAGTCTCCGACTACGCAAAAAATCATCGTGAACTATAAATCTTCCGGATTAAGAAGATGTATTTCTCTCCGAGAGGTCGATCAGGCAGCCGCCGAGATTCGCTCCAACACATTCTCCGGCGTTCCATCCAGGGCTACCTGTCCGTCCTTCAGCACAATCACCCGATCGGCGAGCCGCATGTGGCTCGGACGAAATGTCGTAAAGATTACCGTAGCCCGGCCTTTCAGCGCCGCAAATTTGTTGAGCAAATGCAGCTCGGACGCCGTGTCGAGGGAGGCCGCCGGATTGTCCAACAGGAAGATCGGCGCATCCTTGATGAAACAGCGCGCGAGTGCCATTCGCTGCCTCAGCGCATCGGGAAAACTCTCGATATCCGCCGCCGTCAGGCGTTTGTCGATACCGCCGGACATCAGCCGCTCGTCACTGTCCAGCCCCATCTCCCTTAAGGCCCGCATCACATCGGCGTCACTTGCATCGGGGCGCGAAAGCCGGATGTTTTGCGCCAGGCTGCCGTAGAAGAAGTTGGCGGTCTCGGGCAAAAACGCTAGCTGCGATCGCCATTCAGCCGGGTCAATCTGGCGCAAGTCCATATCGTCCACCAGCACCGACCCGATCGCCGGCGGATATAGTCCCGCCATGATCCTCAGCAGCGTCGTCTTGCCGACGCCACTCGGTCCAGTAATGGCAACCATCTCGCCGGGCTTGATCTCGAGCTGGATATTGCGCAAGACCGCTTCCGGCCGCTGAACATAGCGAAACGCCAGGTGCTGCGTCGAAATCTTTCCTTTAAAACGGCGAAAGAATGATCGCTGCACGTAGGCATCCCTCTCGCTGCGTATTTTGACGAGCCGGTCGATCTGCTTGAAGGTCTGCATCGCCTGCTCAATGCGAGGCAGCGCCAGATAGGTCGATTGAACCGGCGCAAGCACTCGCCAGATCAACGCCATTGTCCCGATCAGCGCGCCCGACGTCATCGAACCGTTACTGACCTGAAGGGCGCCGAGCCCGAGCGTCGCAATGCCGGCCACGCTTACCAGCATCTCGCCGAGGTTTTGCTGGATGTTGTTGAATCGTCGCGCGCGATGACTGAGGCGGGACACCAGACCTGAAAGATAGCGATGGCGCGCGATCCAGATATCCTCCGCACTGAGCGCCCGGATTGCGCGGCGTTTGCTGAAGAGCTCCTGCAGCAAAAGGTGCCGGCGTTGTTTCGCGGAGCTAATCTCACGAACGTAGTTGCGTGTCATCGGAATTGTGATCGCGGCGAGCACGGCATAGACTGCAATTAGCGAGACAGGCACCCAGACCAGACGGCCGCCCCAGGCGGCAATCGCAATCAGAAAAATGAAAATAAAGGGAATGTCGACGATCGACGAAGCCAAGGTCCCCGTAAAGAAGTCGCGCATGCTTTCGAACTGTTTGAGCCGGGACACCTGAGCGCCGATCGGAGCCGATTCGATCATCGAAACCGGCATGTTCAAAAGCACATCGAATGATTTCATGCTGATCAATGAATCAATGCGCGCGCCGAAATAAGCCATCGCGCGCGCCCGAATGCTGCGCAATGCGAGGTTGGTGGCAATCACAAGACCCGCGCCCACCGCAAGCATGACGACCGTGTTGGTGGATCTGGTGCCTATCCCGATATCGTAGACGCAGATCACAAAAATCGGCAGCGTAAGGGCGGCGAGATTTCCGAGAAAGCCGAGCACGAGCATCGCGCTGATCGCCGGCCTGAACCGCTTTACCGCGGACAGCAGCCAGGATTTTCCATCGTCGGGAAATTCCTCCTTGCTCAATCCATTCCAGATGTAGAATACGGACCCGAGCTGATTGGTTGGCGCTAGATTTTTCCAGGACGCAGAGCTGCCCTCGAATGTCAGAAGCGTGCCGTCGCGCTCGCGCTCGACAACAAGCATGACGTCAGTACCGTCGCGGGAAAACAGGCAGGGCATCGCCTCATCGGCAATCTCCGACAGCCTGATGGGCTGTTGTGTCGTTCCGTAACCCAACAGGGTCAGGACGAGACGCAGTGATTCAATGTCTTCAATACGATCGAAGTGCGGCAGGGCTTCGCGGATCCGTCGACCCTCTCCGGCCCATCCGAACAAAGCCAACGTCGGCGCCAGACACGCTTCGGCCGGCGTCTGAGGTTGAACGATGTCATTGATCTCGGCGACAAGCGGGATTTCGGAGGATAGCGGCTCATCCGCAGGCCCGGCAAATTCCGCGGCAATCCTGGCCAGGCTTGCGTGAACCGGATTTTCGGGTCTTTCCCGATCCGTGCCCGGTCCCGCCTCGCCAATAGCGGGGACGACGCTGCCCTGGGTTGTCATGACGCCACCCGATCAGGGACGCCCAGCGCCGCGACCGACCATGTGACTGCACCGTCTTCAATGACGATAAGACGGTCGCACAGGGCGAGCAGTGACGGACGGTGAGTTACAACAATGACGGTCAGATAGCCGCGCAGCGTCTCGAGTGCTCTTATCAATGCGGGCTCTGCTATCGCGTCGAGAACCATGTTGGCTTCGTCTAGCGCGAGTATGCGGGGCCTGTTGGTCAGGGCACGCACGATATTCACCTGTTGAGCTATCGACATCGGCAAGTCGTCGCCGATCCCGCGGCCGAGCATCGTTTCGTAGCCGTCCGGAAGCCGGTTGATGATGGCTTCAAGGCCAATCAGCTGCGACATCTTGCGTGCGAAATCACGTCTCTCCGGACTGAAGACAGTGAGATTCTCCATGATCGTGCCGGAGAATATCACCGGGGCCGCTCCGACATAGGCGATCCATGGTCGTACCGCCAAGAAATTCGCCTCCGTGGTGGGGACACCGCCAACAGTCACGCGGCCCGAGTTTGGTATGACGTCGCCCTGAATCAGCTTCAGGCACGTGGTTCGACCGGAACCATTCTTGCCTTTGACGCCGACGATCGTTCCGGCCTTGATTGACAGGTCAGCAACTTTCCAGCCGGGATTGGTTGAAGCGTCATATTTGAAGGCAACGTTCTCAAACCGGATATCGCCGCCGACGTTGGGCTGATCCGCAGGGCCGCGCTCAGCCACGGGCAGCTCCAACATTGACCCAACCTCGACGCGGCGATGCTCGACGCTTTCCTTCTCGGACCAAAGCGAGATGGCGCGCAGAAGCGGCCGCAGGATCTGGCCTGACAGCATGGTGCAGCAGGCCAAAGCGCCCATGGTGAGGTGATCGTTGATGACTTGCGCACCACCGATCGCGACCACGACGAGCTGCGAGATACTGCCAAAAAGCAGCGCGGAGGTCTGGTTGGCCTGACCGGTCAGGATCGATGCCATCGTCGTTTCGGCGACCGCCTGCTGCAGTCGCTCGAAGCGCCGCTGCATCTGGGGCTCCATCGCCATCACCTTGACGGTATGTATCCCGGCCAGAACTTCAGCGATGAAGTCGTACTTCCGGTTATCCTGCGCGGCACGTGAATCGAGGATCTGCCGGAATGCACGCGCACGACCGATCGCCAGAGCGGCAAAAATGAAAAACAGGACGGCGGGAACCAGCACCATCGTGCCGCCGACGATCGCCATCACGATCAGCGCGATACCCACGAAAGGCAGGTCGATCGCGACCAGTCGCGCCTGACCGCTGTGATAGTCGCCCAGCGCTGCCGCGGCGGCATAGCGATTGAGGTTCACCGCAGCAGGATCGCGTTCAAATGCTCCGTTAGGAGCTCGCAGAAAGCGGGAGACGCCTTCGTTCTCCACCTTTGTCACGAATTGTGTCGCGTGCCAGGACAACAGCGCTGATCTTGAGGTCTTCAAGACAAAATCAATCGCGATCGCAAGCGTGAGCCCCAAGAACAGGTATGCGAGAGTTGCCAGGGAATGATTCGGGATAATTCGATCATAGACCTGCATGATCGACAGCGGGAGCGCGAGGGCCAGCAGATTGATGGCAAAGGATGCAAATATGACCGCGATCGGGACCGCTGGTTCACGAACGCGCTGACCGTCGCCGATCGATACGAACCCGATCCGGCCGCTACGCGACGGGTCGTCGTTGCGCCGGGCCGGACGCCGCCACGCCGGCAAGGGAAAGCCGCTGGAAAACTTTTTAAGCAACACAACTGGCACGCTGGTAAGACGTTTAAATGTCCGATAACTATTAACTGAATCTGTTAGCGTGACGTTAAGTTGGCAAAATGACTCGGCGACCGGGTGCGGTTTAGGTCGTTACCATCCGGTTAACAGCCACCTCCCGCTGTGCGGGATCGCGTGGTACAGATTTAATAGATATCTTGTTAGGTTGACACCGAAATGCCGTCGGTCATGACGACAGGACAGGTGTCAGATGCCGGATAATGATGTGCTGCTGGATCTGTTAGACGATCCTGAAATCAAAACCGCCCGGAAGCCAGAAAGCATGCCGGGGCGCGATGACGGCGATGGCCGTCACGGCGGTTATGATCTCACCAACCCTAACCTGCATCACGGCGTGGAGGACACCTACCGGCCGTTCCATTCATCCGGACAATCCGGATCAAGCGGTTCGGTGGGTGCGGACGCGTCGCACGCGCCAGTCAGCAAGCCGTTGCACCACGAAGCCGGCGACAGCGGCCCGATCGCGAACCAACCTGCCTACCAAGGCCAGGTTTTGTCGATCGACGTTTCCGGCCATTTCGTGGCTCCGATCACCGGCGATAGCTGGACGTTCTCAGCTTCGCTGCCCACCGGCCTCAGCATTGATGCCCACACCGGCGTTATTTCGGGGGTACCGACCGGCAGTGATTTCGGCAACGACCCGATCGCAGTGACGGCCACCGATGTCCACGGCAACGTGACCGGCCAGACGTTCATCCTGCGGACTGAAGACAGCGGCCCGACCGCAACGGCGATCGCGAGCCAGACCGCCTACGAAGGCAAGGCTTTTTCGCTCGACGTCTCCGGCCACTTTGCAGCTTCCGCGGCCGGCGACACGCTGGCGTTCTCGGGTTCGTTGCCCGCCGGTCTTAGCATCAACGCCCATACCGGCGTGATCTCGGGGGTGCCGACCGACGGCGACTTCGGCAACAACGTCATCACGGTGACGGCGACCGACGCTCACGGCAAGGCAATCAGCGAGAGCTTCCACCTGCAAGTCGACGACAGTGGCCCGACCGTAACGACGATCGCAGACCAGAGCGCGTATGAAGGCAAACCCTTCTCGCTGGACGTGTCCAGTCACTTCGCGGCACCTGCGGCCGGCGACGCGCTGACTTTCTCGGGTTCGTTGCCCGCCGGTCTCAGCATCGACGCCCACACCGGCGTGATTTCGGGGTTGCCGACCGACGGCGACTTCGGCAACAACGTCATCACGGTGACGGCGACCGACGCCCACGGCAAGGCGATCAGCGAGAGTATTAGCCTCGGGGTCGACGACAGCGGCCCGACGGCGACGGCGATCGCGAGCCAGACTGCCTACGAAGGCAAGGCCTTCTCCCTCGATGTGTCCAGCCATTTCGCGGCTCCGACCGCTGGCGATACGCTAACGTTTTCGAGATCGCTGCCCGCGGGGCTCACCATCAACGCCCACACCGGCGTGATCTCGGGGGTGCCGACGGACGGTGATTTCGGCAACCATTCGATCACCGTGACGGCCACCGACGCCCATGGCAAAACGATCAGCGAGACTTTCATCCTTGGCATCGGCGACACTGGCCCGACCGCAACGCCGATTGCGGACCAAAACGCGTATGAAGGCAAGGTCTTCTCGCTCAACGTCGCCAGCCACTTCGTCGCTCCCGCCCCCGGCGACGCCCTGACCTTCTCGGGGTCGTTGCCCGCCGGCCTCAGCATCAACGCCCATACCGGCGTGATTTCCGGCGTGCCGACCGATAGTGATTTCGGCAGCCATCCGATCACGGTGACGGCGACCGATGCCCACGGCAAGACCATCAGCGAGACCTTCAACCTTGGCATCGGCGACACCGGCCCGACCGCAACGGCGATCGCGGACCAGAGCGCGTACGAAGGTCAGGCCTTCTCGCTCAACGTCTCCAGCCACTTCAAGGCTCCCGCCGCCGGTGACACCCTGACCTTCTCGGGGTCGCTCCCCGCCGGCCTCAGCATCAACGCCCATACCGGCGTGATCTCGGGCGCGCCGACCGACGGTGACTTTGGCAACAACACGGTCACAGTGACGGCGACTGACGCCCATGGCATGGCGATCAGCGAAACCTTTCATCTGCAGGTCGGGGACAAAGGACCGACCGCGACCGTGATCGCAAGTCAGACCGCCTACGAAGGTCAGGCCTTCTCGCTCAACGTCTCTAGCCACTTTAAGGCTCCCGCCGCCGGTGACACCCTGACTTTCTCGGGATCGTTGCCCACCGGGCTCAACATCGATGCGCATACCGGCGTGATCTCCGGTGTGCCGACCGACGGAGACTTCGGCAATAACGCCATCACGGTGACGGCGACCGACGTCCATGGCAAGGCGATCAGCGAGAGCTTCCACCTTCAGGTCGGCGACAAGGGACCGACCGCGACGGTGATTGGAAGTCAGACCGCCTATGAGGGCCAGGCCTTCTCGCTTGACGTCTCCAGCCACTTCGTCGCCCCTGCCGCCGGCGACGCCCTGACCTTCTCGGGATCATTGCCGACCGGTCTCAGCATCAATGCCCACACCGGCGTCATTTCCGGCGT
>JBDTKD010000215.1:0-16063 GCA_039935515.1 Bradyrhizobium sp. | reverse complement strand
TCCGGCCCGGCGTTCGGCTGTCGGTGCCGGGCAAGAAGTCGCGGGTGTCGTTGCCGCTCGAGTTCTGCGTCAAGGACAACGGTCCGGGCGTGCCGGAAGACTTGCTGCCCAACCTGTTCGATCCCTTCGTCACCACCAAGCAGACCGGCAGCGGGCTCGGGCTCGCGCTGGTCGCCAAGATCGTCGGCGATCATGGCGGCATCATCGAATGCGAATCGCAGCCGCGCAAGACGATTTTCCGCGTGCTGCTGCCTATGTTCAGCAGCGCCAGAGATTTCGACCACAGCAATCGCGACGACGTTCCGGGTACGCGGTTGCATGCCTCACAGGCCGCCAGATGAGGAACAACAATGCCCGCAGGTAGCATACTTGTCGCCGACGACGACACCGCCATCCGCACCGTGCTGAACCAGGCTCTTTCGCGCGCCGGCTATGAGGTGCGGCTGACCGGCAACGCGGCGACGCTGTGGCGCTGGGTGAGCCAGGGCGAGGGCGATCTCGTCATCACCGACGTGGTGATGCCGGACGAGAACGCGTTCGATCTGCTGCCACGGATCAAGAAGATGCGTCCGAACCTCCCGGTCATCGTGATGAGTGCGCAGAACACCTTCATGACGGCGATCCGCGCGTCGGAGCGCGGCGCCTATGAGTATCTGCCCAAGCCGTTCGACCTCAAGGAGCTGATCGGCATTGTCGGCCGGGCGCTGGCGGAGCCAAAGGAGCGGGTGGCCAATTCCGCCGACGAGGCCGAGTTCGATTCCATTCCACTGGTCGGCCGCTCGCCCGCGATGCAGGAAATCTACCGGGTGCTGGCGCGGCTGATGCAGACCGACCTCACGGTGATGATTTCCGGCGAGTCAGGCACCGGCAAGGAGCTGGTCGCGCGCGCGCTGCACGATTACGGCAAGCGGCGCAACGGCCCCTTCGTGGCCGTCAACATGGCGGCGATTCCGCGCGATCTCATCGAGTCCGAACTGTTCGGCCACGAACGCGGCGCGTTCACCGGCGCCAACACCCGCGCGTCGGGCCGGTTCGAACAGGCGGAGGGCGGCACGCTGTTCCTCGACGAAATCGGCGACATGCCGATGGAGGCGCAGACCCGCCTGTTGCGGGTGCTGCAGCAGGGTGAATACACCACCGTCGGCGGCCGTACCCCGATCAAGACCGACGTTCGCATCGTGGCGGCGAGCAACAAGGATCTGCGCATCCTGATTCAACAGGGACTGTTCCGCGAGGATCTGTTCTTCCGCCTCAATGTGGTGCCGTTGCGGCTGCCGCCGTTACGCGAGCGGATCGAGGATCTGCCCGACCTGATCCGGCATTTCTTTTCACTCGCCGAAAAGGACGGGCTGCCGCCGAAGAAGCTCGACGTGCTGGCGCTGGAGCGGATGAAGCAGCATCGCTGGCCCGGAAATGTGCGCGAACTTGAAAACCTGGCGCGCCGGCTCGCGGCGCTGTATCCGCAGGACGTGATCACGGGCTCGGTCATCGACGGCGAACTCGCGCCTCCCGTCATCGCCTCGGGCGGCAGCGTTTCCCAGGGCATCGACAATCTCGGCGGCGCCGTCGAGGCCTATCTGTCGTCGCATTTCTCCGGCTTTCCCAACGGCGTGCCGCCGCCGGGCCTCTACCACCGCATCCTGCGGGAAATCGAAGTTCCGCTGCTGACCGCGGCGCTGGCAGCCACGAGAGGCAATCAGATTCGCGCTGCCGACCTGCTCGGCCTCAACCGCAATACGCTGCGCAAGAAGATTCGCGACCTCGACATCCAGGTTTACCGCAGCGGCGGCTAGCGAGAGCCTGTTCGGTTCTGATTGAATCAGAACCGGGCTCTGGTTTCTTGTTTTGACGCGTTTTCTTCACGCGAACCGGTACCCACTTCGCTCGAAAACGCGCTAATTGTACAAAGTCCTCCGGTGGGCCGCAGACCCCACAAAAATGTCTCATTCCGGCAACATTGTGATATGAATGCATCAGTCCGCCGGCGGCGGATACCGACCTTCAGCATCAGCTTGCCGGAATGATGAGCGCAGACACCTCGGCCACCTCGTTCGATCCGTCGTTCGCCGAATCCAAGGGGCGGTCCCTGTGGAGGTTTCTGGCGCCGTTCGCGGTGGGCCTCGCCTTGCTGTCGGCCTTCCTCACCTTCGTGGTGCTCACCGGGCTGACGCCGATCGCGCCGACGTCGCAAGTTGTTCTTTGCTTCATCCTGATCAACGCGGCGATCATCCTGGTGCTGGTCGGCATCATCGGGCGTGAAGTCTGGCAGGTGCTGCAGGCCCGCCGCCGCGGCCGGGCGGCAGCGAGGCTGCACGTCCAGATTGTCAGTCTGTTTTCCGTCATCGCCGTGTTGCCGGCCGTGCTGGTGGCGATCGTCGCCAACGTGACCATCGATCGCGGCCTCGATCGACTGTTTTCAGGTCCGACCCGCGAAGCGATCCAGAATTCGCTGACCATTGCCCGCGCCTATACGCTCGAGCACGCCGAGCTTATCCGCGGCGACATCCTGGGAATGGCCAATGATATCGCGCATGCAAGACCGCTCTACGATCAGGATCGCGAGACGTTTCGCCAGCTTCTGACCGCGAGCGCCGTCGCACGCAACCTGCCGGCCGCCATGCTGATCGACAAGGATCGCAACGTACTGGAGAAGGCGGACACCGGCGTTCAACTGAACTTCGCGCCGCCGCCGCCGGACATTCTGAGCCATGTCAACGAAACCGAGCCCGAAATCTCGGTATTTCCCGAGAACTACGTCGCGGCCGTGATCCGGCTGCGTGCGTTCAATGACACCTTCCTCTATGTGGCGCGGCTGCTCGATCCCCATGTGGTCGCGCAACTCAACAAGACCCAGGCCAGCGTCGCCGAATACGCCGAAATCGAATCGCGCCGTCTGGCCATGCAGGTGTCGTTCGCGCTGATGTTTGCGGTCATCGCGTTGACGATCCTGATGGCTTCGGTGCTGATCGGGCTGAACTTCGCCAACGGGCTGGTAGCCCCGATACGGCGTCTGATGAGTGCGGCCCATATCGTCTCGACCGGCGATCTGCATGTCCAGGTTCCGGTGCAGCGTTCGGGAGGCGATCTGGCGCAACTCGGCGAAACCTTCAACAAGATGACGCAGGAACTGCGCACCCAGCGCGACGAGCTGGTGAACGCCAGCGACCTGATCGATAGCCGCCGCCGCTTCATCGAAGCGGTGTTGTCGTCGGCGAGTGCCGGCATCATTGGCGTCGATGCCTCCGGCAGCGTCGGCATTCTCAATCGTTCGGCCGAAAAGCTGATTGGCCAGGCCGAATCGGAGACGCTGGATCATGCGCTGTCGGAGGTGTTGCCCGAACTCGACGAGATGATGAAAACCGCGCGGGAGGGCACTCAGCGGCTGGTGCAGGGCCAGATCACGATCAACCGCGCCGGCCATGAGCGCAATCTTTCGGTGCGGGTCAGTGCCGAACAGACGAGCCAGTCCCGGGACAGCTACATCATCACGCTGGACGATATTACCGAACTCGTCTCGGCGCAGCGGACTTCGGCGTGGGGTGACGTGGCGCGCCGCATTGCCCATGAAATCAAGAATCCGCTGACGCCGATCCAGCTTTCGGCCGAGCGTATCCGCCGCAAGTTCGGCAAGGTCATCACCGACGACAAGGCGATCTTCGAGCAATGCACCGATACCATCGTGCGGCAGGTCGACGATATCCGGCGGATGGTCGACGAATTCTCGCGTTTCGCCCGGATGCCGAAGCCCGTGATGGAGGGCGAGGACGTCGCCGATACCGTCCGCCAGGCCGTGTTCCTGATGCGCGTCGGACATCCCGACCTCGATATCGAGGCCGAGATCAAGGACGATCCGATGCGGGCGCAGTTCGACCGGCGGCTGATTTCGCAGGCACTGACCAACATCATCAAGAACGCGACCGAGGCGATCGAAGCGGTCCCGGCCGAGGAACTGGGGAAGGGCCGTATCGATGTCATTGCGGCGCGCGATGGCGACGACATCGTCATCGACGTGATCGACAACGGTATCGGCCTGCCAAAGATGAGCCGGGCGCGGCTGCTTGAACCCTATGTCACCACGCGCGAGAAGGGCACCGGGCTCGGGCTTGCGATCGTCGGCCGCGTCCTGGAAGATCATGGCGGCCGGATCGAACTTCACGATGCGGCGGACATTCGTCCGGGCTCGCGCGGAGCCTGGATGCGGCTGCGATTTGCCGTCTCGGGGCACGCGCCCGCGGCGGTGGCGAAGGAGCCGGCGACCGCAGAAAAACATCCGGAGCCGGGAACCGCTGAGCCATCCGAAGCGACCAATACTGAAATGAAAGTCGAAGCCGCAACAGGCAACTGACAGGCGCGATCCATGCCAAATGACATTCTGATTGTCGATGACGAAGCAGATATTCGAGATCTGGTTGCCGGCATTCTCGACGACGAGGGGTTTTCCACCCGCACCGCGCGCGACAGCGATTCGGCGCTGGCCGAAATCGCCAATCGCCGGCCGCATCTGATCTTCCTCGACATCTGGCTGCAAGGCAGCAAGCTCGACGGCTTGCAGTTGCTGGAACAGGTGAAACGGGACCATGCCGACGTGCCGGTGGTGATGATTTCCGGGCACGGCAATATCGAAACCGCAGTCGCGGCGATCAAGCGCGGCGCCTATGACTTCATCGAAAAACCATTCAAGTCCGACCGCCTCATCCTGGTCGCGACGCGGGCGCTGGAGACCTCGCGCCTGAAGCGCGAGGTAAAGGAACTGAAGCAACTTGCTCCAGCGGCGAGCGTTTTGACCGGACGCTCCGCCTGCATGAATCAGCTGCGCCAGACCATCGAGCGGGCCGCCAAGGCCAATAGCCGTATCCTGATCGTCGGTCCCTCCGGCTCCGGCAAGGAATTGGCGGCACGCACGCTGCATAACGCGTCCGGCCGCGCCGAAGGGCCGTTTGTCGTCATCAACGCCGCGGCGATCACGCCGGAACGCATGGAGGTCGAGCTGTTCGGAATCGAGCAGACGAATGGCGAGCACCAGCGCAAGGCGGGGGCGCTGGAGGAGGCGCATGGCGGCACGCTCTTCATCGATGAAATCAGCGACATGCCGCGCGAAACCCAGAACAAGATCCTGCGGGTCCTGGTCGATCAGACGTTCCAGCGCTCCGGCGGGACCAGCAAGGTCAATGTCGACGTTCGCGTCATTTCATCGACCGCGCGCAACCTGGAAGACGAGATCGCGGAAGGCCGGTTCCGGGAGGATCTCTATCACCGGCTGTCGGTGGTGCCGATCCGCGTACCGCCGCTCTCGGAGCGTCGCGAGGACATCCCCGAGTTGATCGATTATTTCATGGATCAGATCTCGGCCGCGACCGGCTTGCCGAAACGCCAGATCGGTCAGGACGCCATGGCGGTGTTGCAATCCCATGTCTGGCCCGGAAATGTGCGGCAGCTGCGCAACAATGTCGAGCGCGTCATGATCCTGGCGAGCGGTGGTCCCGAGGTCATCATCACCGCCGATATGCTGCCGCAAGACGTCGGCTCGATGGTGCCGGCAATGCCGACCAGCAACAATGGCGAGCACATTATGGGCCTGCCGCTGCGCGAGGCACGGGAGGTCTTCGAGCGCGACTATTTGATCGCCCAGATCAGCCGCTTCTCCGGCAACATCTCGCGCACGGCGGAATTCGTCGGCATGGAGCGTTCGGCGTTACATCGCAAGCTCAAGGCGCTTGGCGTCGGCTGAACGCCGACCCGGCCGACCGGCTTCATGCATTTGCTTGAGAAAAGGCGTCTGTTTCCCGACTTTTCCTCAGCATAGGACCATTGTTCGGGGCGGCTGGCGCGTGAACCGGCTTGCCTAAAAACCGCGCCTGCCTTCTAATCATACCGCCGCACCCCCCCGGAGGGGGATCTCAGGGGAGCCGGCAATCGGATGACGCTCCCCAAGAGAGCAGCAGCCGGTTCAAAAAAAGAAGCAACAAGACGGCGGGACCAAAACAATGGCGGCAGACCGCGCACAAAATCTACAGGACACCTTCCTTAATCACGTTCGCAAAACCAAAACACCACTGACGATCTTTCTGGTCAACGGGGTGAAGCTGCAGGGGATTGTCACCTGGTTTGACAATTTCTGCCTGCTGCTCCGGCGCGACGGTCATTCGCAGCTTGTCTACAAGCACGCGATCTCGACCATCATGCCTGGCGCTCCGATCCAGTTGTTCGAAGGCGGCGAGGACGCTCCGGCTTGAAAGTGATCTGATTGGAACCCCGAAATCTGGAAGGGAGCGCCGACCGTCCGCGGTCGGCGGGGGATAAAGCGACCGGGCGGGTGATTGTCATCGGCCCATATCTGCGAATGCGCCGCGGCGATCCCGAGGCACAAACGGATCAGCATGTCATACGTGGGTCAGAGGCGCGGCTGGAGGAAGCCGTCGGGCTTGCGCGGGCGATCGACCTGACGATCGCGGATGCGCTGATTGCGCCGGTCAGCCAGATCCGGCCCGCGACCTATCTCGGCAAGGGCAAGGTCGAGGAAATCGTCGGCCTGATCTCCGGGCACCAGATCGAACTGGTGGTGATGGATTGCGCATTGTCGCCGATTCAACAGCGCAACCTCGAGAAGGCCTGGAGCACCAAGGTTCTCGATCGCACCGGGCTGATCCTGGAAATCTTTGGCCGCCGCGCCAAGACCAAAGAAGGCGCGCTGCAGGTCGAACTTGCGCATCTCAACTATCAGCGCTCGCGCCTGGTGCGGTCATGGACGCATCTGGAGCGCCAGCGTGGCGGCTTCGGCTTCATGGGAGGCCCCGGCGAGACCCAGATCGAGGCGGATCGCCGCCTGATCGGCGATCGCATTGGCCGCCTCGAAAACGAACTGGCGAAGGTCCAGGCGACGCGGCGGCTGCATCGCGCCGGCCGAAAGCGGGTGCCGTATCGCGTGGTGGCGCTGGTCGGCTACACCAACGCCGGCAAATCGACGCTGTTCAATCGGCTCACCCGCGCCGACGTGGCGGCTGCCGACATGCTGTTTGCAACGCTCGATCCGACCTTGCGGGCGCTCAGCCTGCCGCATGGCGGCAAGGCGATGCTCTCCGATACCGTCGGATTCATCTCCAGCCTGCCGACGCAGCTGGTTGCGGCATTTCGTGCGACGCTGGAAGAAGTGCTGGAAGCCGAAATCATTCTCCACGTCCGCGACATCTCCCATGAAGACGCCGACCCGCAGCAGCGCGACGTCGATACCGTGCTGCGTCAGCTCGGCATCGATCCGGATGCCGGACAGCGCATTCTCGAAGTCTGGAACAAGATCGACCGCTTCGACCCCGCGGAGCGCGAAAATCTGCGCAACATCGCGGCACGCCGCCCGGCCGAACGGCCGTGCTTGCTGGTCTCGGCCGAAACCGGGGAGGGCGTCGAGGCATTGCTTGGCGCGATCGAAGATCGCCTTGCGGCCACGCGCATGACGCTGGTCCTGTCGATCGACGCGGCCGACGGCGCCGGCATCAGCTGGCTGCATCGCAACTCGGAGGTGCTCAACAAGGAGCTTCACGACGGCCGGTTCGACATGACCGTGCGGGTCGACGAGACCAAGCGCGACATCGTCGTCAACCGCTTCGACGCGGTGCCGCACGCGCTTTGACCAACCGGCCGCGGTCCCGAGGGAAGCTTATTCCCTGCGCTTTGCCTCATTCCACAGCGCGTCCATTTCGGTGAGCGAGGCGCCCTGCAGCGAGCGTCCCTCCGCCGACAGCCGTTGCTCGATATATCCGAAGCGGCGCTCGAATTTCGCATTGGTGCCACGCAGGGCCTGGTCGGGGTCGGCACCGACATGCCGGGCCAGGTTGACCAATGCGAACAGCAGGTCACCGGTTTCTTCGACGAGTTCATCGGCGTTGCCGCGATCAAGCGCGGCTTCGATCTCATCGGCTTCCTCACGGATCTTGTGCAGCACCGCGCGCGGATCGTTCCAGTCGAAGCCGACGCTGGACGCCTTGCGTTGCAGCGCCATGGCCCGGGTCAAGGCCGGCTGTCCTGCCTTGATACCGGACAGCAGGGAGGCGCCGGTGGATTCATCCGTTGGCCGGCGTGCGGCACGTTCGGCTTTCTCCGCGGCCTTGATGCGGTCCCATGCGCCTTTCACGTCCGCCGGCGTCAGCCGCCCGTCCCGGTCAGCGAACACATGCGGATGTCTCCGGATCATCTTGGCGGTGATCGCCTCGACCACGTCGCCGAACGAGAACGCGCCCTGTTCCTCCGCCATGCGGGCATGGAATACCACCTGCAGCAGCAGATCGCCGAGTTCGTCGCGCAAATCGTCGAGATCGCCCCGCGCGATGGCATCCGCGACCTCGTAGGCTTCCTCGACGGTGTAGGGAGCAATGGTCGCAAAATTCTGCTCGAGGTCCCACGGGCAGCCGCTGCCGGGCGTGCGCAGTGTCGCCATGATGTCGAGCAGGGCCGAAATATCGCGGGAAGGGGGCATGGCACACCGAAGCTGAACGGATCAGGCCTTGGTATGCCGCAAGAAGCGCGCCCATCCCAGCGAAACAAGCGCGGCGGATCGCCATTTCCACCGGTTGGCCTTGGCGGTCGTTGAGTGCTATGGGCACCGGCATGAGCCATCCATCGGGCGATCCATTTCAGACCGAAACGGCGCTGGTGCTGTTCTCCGGCGGACAGGATTCCGCCACCTGCCTTGCATGGGCGCTGCAGCGTTTTGCCCGCGTCGAAACGCTTGGTTTCAGTTACGGCCAGCGTCATGCCATCGAGCTGCAATGCCGGGATGGGCTGCTCAACGGAATGAAGTCATTGCGCGCGGACTGGGCCGCCAGGGCCGGCGACAGCCACACGCTGGAGATTCCGACCCTGGCGACCATCTCCGATACGGCGCTGACCCGCGATGTCGCGATTGCGATGGGCGAGGACGGCCTGCCCAACACCTTCGTGCCCGGCCGCAACCTGGTATTCCTGACTTTCGCGGCTGCATTGGCCTACAGGCGCGGCATCTCGCATATCGTCGGCGGCATGTGCGAGACCGATTATTCCGGCTATCCGGACTGCCGCGACGAGACCATCCGGGCGCTGCAGTCCGCGCTCCGTCTCGGCATGAACAGGGCGTTCGAATTGCACACGCCGCTGATGTGGCTGGACAAGGCCGGCACCTGGCAGCTTGCCCGTGAGCTCGGCGGAAACGGGCTGGTCGATCTGATCCGCGAGCACTCCCACACCTGCTATCTCGGCACCCGCGGCGCCCGCCATGACTGGGGTTATGGCTGCGGCGAATGCCCGGCCTGCGCGCTCCGCGCCAAAGGCTGGCGGGAATATGCGGCGGGGCGTGTCGTGTCTTCGTAACTACGCGATGCACCACGCCCACGGTGTCGTCACCCGCAGAAGCGGGTGATCCAGTATTCCGGAGCGCCAGTGATTGATCGTGAAGTCGCGGCGTACTGGATACCCGCTTTCGCGGGTATGACGGGGCGCGTCTTACGGCTCAAAATCTTCCGGCCGCAGATCGATCGGGCTGCCGTGCGGCGTGCGGTCGGCGGCGTGGTCCCATGCATCGCGGTAGCGGTGGAGGGTTGCGGCGGTTGCAACGCCCTTGTCCGCGATCAGCCGTTCCAGGGTGGCGAGCCAGTGCCGGTAATAGGTCTCCCCGGTATCGGGATCGCCGGCAGCCTGGGCACCCTTGATTTCGTCGGCAAGCGTAGCGGCCCATTCGTTCCAGCTAAACAGCCCGCGCTCGTGCAGCGCCAGCGCCATGGCAAAGGCCTGCGCTTCCCAGGGTTCGCGAAACACCGGTCCATCGCCATCGCGGGGGATGCCGGGCAGGGCACTGGTGGCGCGCGCCGCAGCCGTTTCCATCACGCCATCTCCAGATAGGGCTCGAAGGCATCGATCGATATCTTGATAGTCGGATCGGCGTCCGGACCCCACAGCTCGGCTCCGTCGAACACGACGTTGTAAAGCCATTGCGGGTTATCGCCGGATTCGGTCGCGGCCGAGTCCGGGAAAACGTGGCAGCCGAGGTCACGCTCGACCAGCCCGATATGACCGCGTGCGTAGCGTGGCAGCCTGGTGTGCGTCGCCGGATGAATGTTCCTGGCGCGGACGCGATCGCCTGGCTTGAACTTGGCCGGCGCGGGCGCCGTGCGTCCAAATTTGCCGCGCACCATGATGCGCTCGACATCATCAAGGGTGAACTTGCCGTGCTTGAGCTGCTTGGCCGGTTCGACCGCGTGACCCGCAGTGACTTCCTCGGCGGCGATGTAGCCCTTGTCGATCAGCAGGTCTTCAAGCCCGAGCAGCCATTTCTGATAGTATGAACTGCTGAGATAGACATGGGGCGGCAGCGCTTCCCGGTAGAACCGCGAGGTATCGATGTTGAATGCGCCCGCTGCCCCCATGGCGCGGACCATCGCCAGCACCCGTCCTTCCCATTCGGTGTGAAACATCGGCTCGTTCGGTTCCGGCTCGACCTTGCCGAAGCCGTCCATGCCGCCCATGTCGTGCACGCCATTCATGATTGCGGACCGGGCGTTCTGGGAAAGCCGGTGCCGATCATGGAGTCACGCGTCACGAGCTCGGCGAGTTGCTGCTCGCTCCAGCCGTCGGTGCCCTCGGGGCGCATCGGCAGCACCAGGAAGCGGGTCTCGGCGGTCGAGTCCCATACCCGGATCTCGGTTTCCTTCGGCAGGCTCACGCCGAAATCGGCGAGCACGCCGCGCGGGTCCTTGACGGCGCGGGAACGGTACGGCGCGGCCTTGTACCAGACCGGCGGAAGCCCGAGCATCTCCCAAGGGTAACAGGAGCACAGCGTGCACACGACCATGTTGTGGCGCTGCGGCGTGTTCTCGACCGCGACAAGATGATCGCCGACCCGGCTGACGTGCCCGAGCTGGCTCACGGCCCGGGTGGCGTCATCGAGCAGGGCTCGCTTGAAACCCGGGTCGGACCAGGCTTTGGCGACGACCTGTGCGCCATTGTGAGGGCCGATCCTGGTTTCGTAAGCCTGGACAATGGCGTCGAGTGCGGCCGGGTCGACGTAGCCCTTTTCGGTCAGGACCGTCTCAAGCGCGCGCACGCGCAGCTCGGTTTCGGACAATTCCGAATGATCATGGTCGTGATCGTGATGATGGTGGTCGGTCATGGGGCAAGGATAGACGGAATATTCTGTCGATGTCGAGGCATCTGCCGAGGCCGCGCGCGAACGAGCCGACATGACGCCCATGCGTCCCCGGCTCGCAGGTATTAGCCCGGAGCTTTGTGCGGTAAAGTTCAGCGAAAATGCGGGCAGGGAGACGGGATTTGGCGAAATTTGTAACCATCGAAAAGGGCCTCGGGCCCGAGGGCCGGATCGCGGTGGTGCGCTTTGACCGCGGTGACGGCATCAACGCTCTGTCGCCGGAAGCCTTGCGCCAGCTCGGTCGTGGTGCTGACCGGCGGCGCCAACGCCTTCAGCGCCGGATTCGACTTGAAGGACACCGAGGGCCGATCGCGCCGGACCATGGATATCGGCGCGCTGCGCCGGCATCTCAAGCTCGGACCGCGGCTGAGCCGCGCCTGGCAGGAGTTGGAGCAGATCAGCATCGGCGCCATCGAAGGATTTTGCATCGGCGGCGGCGTCGCGCTGGCGGTGGCGCTGGATTTTCGCGTCATCGCCCGCAACGCCCATCTCAGGGTCCCGGAGGTCGGACTCGGCATGAACATGAGCTGGCAGAGCATTCCGCGGATGCTGCATCTGATCGGACCGGCCCGTACCAAGCAGGCGGTGATCCTGGCCGACCAGCGCATCAACGCCGACGAGGCCTATGAATGGGGCCTCGTGGAGGAGGTGGTCGATCCCGGCAGGGCGTTCGACGCCGCGATGGCCATGGCCACGAAGGTCGCGGCACAGCCGCCGATATCGGTGGCGATGACCAAGCTGACCGTCAACCGGCTCGCCCACGCGCTCGACGATCTCGCCAGCCACATGGATGTCGACCAGTTCGCGCTGGCAAGCCTGACCGAGGACCACAAGGAAGGCGTCGCGGCGTTCCTCGCCAGGCGCAAGCCGCGCTTCAAGGGACGGTAGGCCCGGCATGGCCGTGTTCACTTCAGGAACCACGGGGCGTGCCCGTATCGCAATATGTCAAATTCGCATAAGGTATATTATGGAATATTTATATCAATAGGAATTACAGATACTTGTATCGAAGTGTTCCTGTTCATGGCCATTCTCAGGTTCCGGCCAGCGGCATTGATCTAGGACCGCACGGGCAGATATCCGGCCGCCGCAAACCCGCCGTCCACGTTGAGGATGTGCCCGGTGACAAAGCTGGCCTTGGTGTCGTCAAGCAGGAACACGGCCGCGCCGGCGATCTCGTCGGGCGACGCGTAGCGCCGCTGCGGCACCTCCCGGATCCATTCCGCGCGCATCGTCTGGTCCTGCATCGCCTGGACCAGCGGCGTCTCGACCGGTCCCGGTGCGATGGCGTTGACGCGGATGTTCTGGGGTGCCAGTTCGCAGGCCATCACCTGGGTCAGCGTAATGACGCCGCCCTTCGACGCCCCATAGGCTGACCGGCCAAGATTGCCGCGCTGACCGGAAATCGAGGTGATGTTGACAATGGCGCCGCCGCCATGGGCGCGCATCAACTTGCCGGCCTCGCGGGCCACGATGAAGCTGCCGATCAGATTGATATCGAGGACCTTGCGGAACAATTCGACGCTGGTTTCGAAGAACGGCACGTCGGCGCCAATCCCGGCTGAGTTGACCAGGCCACGGACCGGGCCGAAGCCGTCCTCGCAACCATCCAGCGCCGCGATTACGCTGGCCTCGTTGGCGACGTCCATGACGACGCATTTGGTGGCATTGGCGCGCACCGGTTCCAGTTCGATCCGCGCGGCGTCGAGCCGGTCCTGCGCCAGATCGGCAATCACCAGTTTCCAGCCCTCGGCGAGCAGGGCTCTCGCAATGGCAAGGCCGATCCCGGAGGCCCCGCCGGTGACAATGGCAACGCCGCGATCGGTCATGATGGCCTGCCCTCAATCGTTAAAACGCCGGTCTTCGCCGCCGGCCGCCGCAAGCTTGCACGAATCTCCTCCGCACAAAAGCTGATGGCGAAAGGCTTGGTATTTGCGGGGAAAGCAGGCAATAAACCCTGCAATGACCGGTGATGACCCGGCGGTGCCGGTTCCATATGGTGCCATTTACAAGAACAATCAGGGAGTGAACCAGATGAGCTTTTCACGACGCACGCTGCTCAAGGCGAGCGCGGCCTCGGCGGTGCTGGGCGGCATCGGCGCGCCGTTTGTCGCGCGCGCCCAGCAGGCCGAATTCACCTACAAATACGCCAATAATCTTCCGGATGCCCATCCCATGAACACCCGCGCCAAGGAGATGGCGGCGGCAATCAAGACCGAGACCAATGGCCGTGTCGATGTGCAGATATTTCCCAACAACCAGCTCGGTTCCGACACCGACATGCTGAGCCAGGTCCGTTCCGGCGGCGTCGAGTTCTTCACGCTCTCGGGCCTGATCCTGTCGACGCTGGTGCCGGCTGCCTCGATCAACGGCATCGGGTTCGCTTTTCCGGACTATGACACGGTCTGGAAGGCCATGGACGGCGAACTCGGCGCCTATGTGCGCGGCGAAATCAGCAAGGCCAATCTCGTCGTGATGGACAAGATCTGGGACAATGGATTCCGGGAAACCACCTCGTCGACCAAGCCGATCAACGGTCCTGACGATTTCAAGGGTTTCAAGATTCGCGTGCCCGTGTCGCCGCTCTGGACCTCGATGTTCAAGGCTTTCGATGCAGCGCCGGCGTCGATCAATTTCAGCGAGGTCTATTCGGCGTTGCAGACCAAGATCGTCGAGGGCCAGGAGAATCCGCTGGCCATCATCTCGACCGCGAAGCTCTACGAGGTGCAGAAATTCTGTTCGCTCACCAACCACATGTGGGACGGCTTCTGGTTCCTGGCCAATCGCCGTGCCTGGGAAAAGCTGCCCGAAGACCTCCGCACCATCGTTGCCAAAAACATTAACGCGGCCGGGGTCAAGGAGCGTGTCGACGTCGAGAAGCTCAACGCCGGCTTGCGGCAGGAACTGGCCGGCAAGGGACTGACGTTCAACCAGCCTGACATCGCGCCATTTCGCGAAAAACTCCGTTCGGCGGGGTTCTATGCCGAGTGGAAGGGCAAATATGGCGATCAGGCGTGGGGGCTATTGGAGAAGTCGGTAGGCAAGCTGTCGTAACGGGCGGCCGTGATGGCGCAGGCGGAACTCACGCAAGCGTCGGGAGGCGAGGCGGTCTCCCCTCGCCGCCGGTCGCTTGCGGCATCGCTTGAGGTTTTGCTGGGACTGCTGGTCGAAATTCCCGCGGCCATTCTGGTCGTCGCCGAAATCGTTATCCTGTTTGCCGGCGTGGTCGCGCGCTACGGGTTGCGCGAGCCGCTGATCTGGTCGGACGAATTGGCTTCGATCCTGTTCCTGTGGCTGGCGATGCTGGGTGCCGCGGTGGCGTTCCGCCGTTCCGAGCATATGCGAATGACCGCGATCGTGGCCGGTGCGAGGCCCGCTCTACGGACCTATCTCGATGTGGTCGCGACCTGTGCGGCGCTGGCTTTCCTGCTGCTGATCGCCTGGCCGTCCTGCCAATACGCCTATGAAGAGAGCTTCATCACCACGCCCGCGCTGCAAATTTCCAATCTCTGGCGCGCCGCGGCATTGCCGGCCGGCACCTGCCTGATGGCGCTGTTTGCGCTGTTGCGATTAGTACGCAGCGGCGACGCGCGGATCGTGCTGGGTGCGGTGCTGTCGGTGGTGCTGCTGATCGCGGTTTTCTGGCTGGCGCAGCCATGGCTTCGCCCGCTTGGCAACATCAACCTCGTCATCTTTTTTGTCGGCGTCGCCGGTTTCTGCGTCTTTGCCGGGGTTCCCATTGCCTTCGGCTTCGGGCTCGCCGTGTTTGGATACCTCGCCCTGACGACGCACACGCCGCTGATGGTGCTGGTCGGCCGCATGGACGAAGGCATGAGCCACCTGATCCTGCTGGCGGTGCCGCTGTTCGTGTTCCTTGGCCTGCTGATCGAGATGACCGGCATGGCGCGCGCCATGGTGGCGTTTCTGGCGAGCCTGCTCGGTCATGTCCGCGGTGGCCTACATTACGTGCTGGTCGGTGCGATGTATCTGGTCTCGGGCATATCGGGCTCGAAAGCGGCCGATATGGCGGCAGTGGCACCGGTGCTGTTTCCCGAAATGAAAAAGCGCGGCGCCAAGCCGGGCGACCTGGTCGCCCTGCTCGCGGCCACCGGCGCCCAGACCGAAACCATCCCGCCCAGCCTGGTGCTGATCACCATCGGCTCGGTGACCGGCGTCTCGATCTCGGCTCTGTTCACCGGCGGCCTGTTGCCCGGCGTGGTGCTGGCGATCACGCTGTCGGCGCTGGTGTGGTGGCGCTACCGACGAGAAGACCTCAGCCATGTCAAGAAGGCGACCGCCGGCGAGATCGTCAAATCCTTCGTCATCGCCCTGCCCGCTTTGGCACTGCCGTTCGTGATCCGCGCCGCCGTGGTCGAGGGCATCGCCACTGCGACCGAGGTCTCCACCATCGGAATCGTCTATGGGTTCGTTATTGGCCTTGTGGTCTATCGCGGCTTCGACTGGCGGCGGCTGGCACCGATGCTGGTCGAGACCGCCTGCCTGTCGGGCGCGATCCTTCTCATCATCGGGACCGCCACCGGCATGGCCTGGGGCCTGACCCAGTCCGGCTTTTCCCGCGCGCTGGCCGCGGCCATGACCGGCCTGCCCGGCGGCCACGGGTCCTTTATCGCGGTATCGATCGTGGCGTTCACGATCCTGGGCAGCGTACTCGAGGGCATTCCGGCGGTTGTGCTGTTCGGTCCGCTGCTGTTTCCGATCGCACGGCAGGTCGGCGTTCACGAGGTCCATTATGCGATGATCATCATCCTCGCCATGGGGATGGGATTGTTCGCGCCGCCGTTCGGGGTCGGCTACTATGCCGCCTGTGCCATTGGCCGGGTCGATCCGGCCGATGGCATCCGGCCGATCTGGGGCTATATGCTGGCGCTGCTGGTC
>JBDTKD010000214.1:0-13313 GCA_039935515.1 Bradyrhizobium sp. | reverse complement strand
TCCAGCTCGCCGACCAACTGGCGCGCGATCAGGAGCGTCAGCGCGTGCAGCGCATTGGCCACCGCGCCAAGCGGCGGCGTATGCGTCGCGCAGGCGTATCCGGTAGGCAGGACCACCAGGCGTCGCGCGCCCTTCGCGACCGCGACCTTGATCGGTGTGTTGCTCGAGATCGCACCGTCGGCAAGATAATAATCCTTGTAGCGGATCGGGGCGAAAGCGCCGGGAATCGCGGTGGAGGCGATGATGGCCTCAGCGGCCGATCCTTCCGACAGCACCACGCTGTCGCCGGAGATGATGTCCGTGGTGACGATATGAACCGGCAGCTTTGCGTCCTGCAGATTGCGATAGGGCAGGTGATCGTCGATCAGCTTCCGGATCCCGTCATGGGGAATCAGAAAATCCCGGCGCAAGAGAAATCCCAGCAGGGTCCACCAGGTGATCGGAAAGACGTCGTGCCGCTGCAATCCGCGCCAGATGGTTTCCAGTTGCAGCACGCCCTTCAGCGTGGGATCGCCGGCGTAGTAGGCCCCGTTCAGGGCGCCGACACTGGAGCCGACCACCATGTCCGCGGAAACGCCGTGGCTGGCGAGCGAATGCATCATGCCGACCTGAATGGCGCCATAACTGCCTCCTCCGGCGAAGACAAAGGCCGTCCTGGTCACGCCCGCATAGTTCGATACAGACAAAGCCCCGGCCGCTCCCCGTGTCGACGCGTCGGCAATAGGCCACGCCACGTTCGGCCGGATTTATAGCAGCCGCCCGCGCGGCTGCACCATCAACAATGGTTGTGTGAAGGCCGGTGTCATTCCGTGGCGCGCGTTAGCGCGAACCCGGAATGACGAAACAACTCAGCGTTCAACGAACGCTTTTTCGATGACAAAATGGCCGGGCTCGCTGTGGCTGCCTTCGCTAAAGTCGCGTAGTTCCAGCATCTGGCGCAATTCTTCGAGCATGCCCGGGCTGCCGCACATCATGATCCGGTCGGTGGCGATATCCAGCGGCGGCAGGCCGATATCGTCGAACAATTGCTCCGAGGTGAGCAGATCCGTGATGCGACCGCGGTTGCGGAAGGGCTCACGGGTGACGGTCGGATAATACAGCAGCTTTTCGGTCAAAAGCGGCCCAAGGAATTCGTCGTCCCGCAGCCGCGCGACGAGTTCTTCGCCATAGGCGAGTTCCGATACCTGGCGGCAGCCGTGAACCAGCACGATGGTTTCAAATCGCTCATACACTTCGGGATCCTTGATCAGGCTCGCGAACGGCGCGAGGCCGGTGCCGGTCGACAGCAGCAGCAGGCGCTTGCCGGCAATCAGATTGTCGGCAATCAGGGTCCCGGTCGCCTTGCGTCCGACCAGAATGATATCGCCCTCCTTGATCCTTTGCAGCCGCGAGGTCAGCGGACCATCGGCAACCTTGATGCTGAAGAATTCCAGCTCCTCTTCGTGATTGGCGCTCGCCATGCTGTAGGCCCGCAGCAGCGGACGGCCATCGACCTCGAGGCCGATCATCGCAAACTGTCCGTTGAGGAAGCGAAACCCGGAATTGCGGGAGGCGGTGAAGCTGAAAAGCGTATCGGTCCAATGCCGGACGGAAAGGACTTTCTCTCGGTGGAAGGCGCTCATGTGGTGTGGTTTTTCCGGTTGCCGGGACATGAAACGATCGCGCGGGCGGCACCTCGCGCGATCAGCGAAAACCCCTGAAACGATTGACCATTTAGGGTGTGACGTACGCCAAAATCAGCGATAGTCAACCGCCGTCGACGCAGCCAGGAAGGCTCAAAATCGCGGTCGATTGACCTTGCTGAACGCTTCGATAACGCTGTCATCGCGATCGGCGGCCGGACGTAATTATCTTGCTGCAATGGAGGCGATAAGGGCAATAAATTTGCCGCCCAGACCGGCACAGGAATCGCGATTCATTTGGAATACCAGACCATCGGCCACCGCATGCACCGCCTCGCCAGAATTCGATCGGGAAAGCCGGACTTCTATCCGGATCAGTCGATCTATGCGGAATATGCCTGCGCCGAGTTCGGACTGACATTTGACGACATCAGCGCGACCGCGGGCGTCGTTTTCAGCGTCGCCTCGAACGGCAACCGCCTTCACTTCGGCGCCGGGCGATGTTCGTGGTATCCGCAGAACAGCGCCACCGCCTCGACGCTGGCATCGGACAAATACCTCACCAACACCATCCTTGAACGGGCCGGCATTGCGACCCTCGGCGGCGACTATTTTTTTCTTGATGACCGCCGCCGCGCACTTCGCCCCGCCGGTCACGAGCGCGCAGATGCCCTCCCCTATTTCAGGACATTGGGCGCGTCCGCCTTCGTCAAGCCGCTGTTCGGATCGCGCGGCGATTTCGCGCAGGCCGTGCACGGCGAAGCCGCACTCGCGCGGTATCTCGGCGAGGTCTCGCAATATTACGACTCGATTCTGATCCAGCCGCTGGCTTGCGGAACCGAATACAGGGTTTTCCTGCTCGATGACGAGGTGGTCTATACCGCGCGGAAGTATCCACCATCGGTGTCAGGCGATGGCGCGCGCTCGATCCGCGATCTTCTGGTCGCGCACAATGCCGGTTTGCAATCCCGCGGTCTTTCACCGGTTTCGATCCCGGCGGGGCCCGACGATTCGCTCGACGCCGTGCTGCCCAACGGCAGCCGCTGGGAAATCCCCGGACGGATGAATCTGAGCGCGGGGGGAACCATGGTGCTCGAGACACTTCCCTCCGATGCGCCGCTGGCCTGCGCCAGACAGGCCGCCCGCGCCCTGGGCCTGCGGGTCGCCGCGGTGGATCTGTTTGCCGGCATCGGCGGCGATCCGGATGCTGCTGCCATCATCGAGGTCAATGCCAACCCGTCGATCCGGATGCTGGAGCAATCCGGCCGCGGCGATTTGATCCTGAAAATTTGGCACCACACGTTTTCCGCTATGGGATTATTGATTGTTTGACCTGCCAAAATACGGCGACGGCGTATGCTTGGCGCGGATGGCCGAGTTGCTCGACGTCATCGCGGTGGATCGGGCCTGGCTGCAGCGCATCGCGGTGGTCGTCACCGGGTCGAACGGCAAGGGAAGCACCGCGGCGTTCTGCGCCGGTATCGGCCACGCGCTTGGCCTGCGCACCGGCCTGTTTACCTCGCCGCATCTTTATCGTTTCAACGAACGCTTTCAGGTCGATGGGGCGCCGATCGGCGATGCTGAGTTGGCGCATCTCGTCGCGCGCATCGGCGCCGCCATCGCTGACGTTTCCGTGCGGCGGAACGAGAAATTCGGGAGCTTCGAGGCCATGTTCGCGCTGGCCTGCCGGCATTTTCAGGACCAGGGATGCGACTTCGCCGTGTTCGAGGCCGGCATCGGCGGCCGCTATGATCCGGTACGTCTGATCGGCGCGCGCACGACCTGTATCACCTCGGTCGATTACGAGCATGTCGAATTGCTCGGCCACTCGCTCGAATTGATCGTCTCCGACAAGAGCGACGCCTGTGCGTCGGGCGGCACGATTGTGGTTGGCGAGAACTGCCGGCCATTGCGACCGCATCTGACCAAATATCTTCGCTATCGCGAGGTGTCGATCTTGTTTGTCCGCGACCAGATCGGGATCGCGGGCGAATCGGTCGCCCCGGCCGCACAACGCTTCGATTACCGGTTCGGCGATGACCAGTTTCGCGCGCTCGACATGCGGCTGCTCGGCGCGTTTCAATTCAACAATGCCGCCATCGCCATCACCCTGTTGCTGATCTGGCTGCGTCGCAGTCACCCGGAAAGGACATTTCCCGGAATCGAAGCCGCGGTGCGGTCGGGGCTGCGCGACGCGCGCTGGCCGGGCCGGCTTGAGGTGATCCGGCCATCGCCGCTCACCGTCATTGACGTCGGCCACACCCCTGACGCCATCCGGCAGGCGCTCGCCAGCCTGAAGGCGATCCACGGCGCCGACGGCTGGGTTCTGGTGCTCGGCATTTCCTTCGACAAGAAGGCCAGCGAGATTGTGGGGGCACTGGCGCCGTCGTTCGATACGATCATCTGCACTGCGGCCCATCACAAGGGAATGGAGGTCGAGGACCTGGCGCGCGCGGTGCGCGAGGCCAATCCGCGCGCCTGCGTGCAGGTCGCCGCAACCATCGAGGCCGCGGTCGAACTCAGCCAGACGCTCGCCCTGGTGCAGGATCGAAGGATCTATGCCACCGGCGGATTATTCCTGGCGGTCGAATATGCCAGCATCGCCGGAGGCGGCCGTGTGCAGGACCTGAATTTCCTCTGAGCCGACCGCCAAGGGTTGCCGTTAAGGATTCGTTAATCATGACCGGCCGATGGTCCCATAGCGTTTTCGAGCGAAGTGGGTACCGGTTCGCGTGAAGAAAACGCGTGAAAACAAGAAGGCTTCAGCGCCAACCGGAAACATCGCATGACCGACCTCTCCTCGATCGCATCCTCCGTCACTTCCGCCATCTCGAAGCAGACCGCCGAATTGGGCAAAGCGGCCAACGCCACCAAAAGGAGCTTCGCGGATACGCTGTCCAAGGTCGAAACCACCATCGGACTGAAACCCAAGACGGGTTTCACCGCGGGCCCGACCTATGAAGCCAATACCCTGACCGGTCAAACCAAGGCGGCCCTCAACAACGCCGTCAACACGGTTAAATCCGCGCTCCACATCCCGCATTAGAAGAATCTCAAATGCGCAAGCCGCGGCCTCGTGGTTCGAGACGCGCGGCACGGCCGCGCTCCTCACCATGAGGGTTTAGTATTGCATCCTGTCTGCCAGACCTCATCCTGAGGAGCCGCGCTCTCGCGCGGCGTCTCGAAGGATGAAGCCACCACCCAATATTCCCTAATTGCTCGCCCCTTCGCTGTCGTCCATCGCCTTGAAGGCTTCCTCGAGCTGCGGCGAGATCGCGACGTTGAGTTTCTCGCCGGTGGGCAGGCGCGAGACGAACCATTTGTCATAGAGCGGAACGAGGTCGTGGTTCGAGCCGAGCTTGCGGAAAGCCCGTTCCACCACGGCAGCAAGCTGCGGCTCGCCCTTGCGGAACATGATGCCGTAGGGATCGTAGGACAGGTAATCGCCGGTGACACGGAACTTGTCCTGTGACTTGTGCCGTGCAATCAGGCCGTAGAGCAGGATGTCATCGGTCGCGAACGCATTGGCCTTTCCGTCCACCAGCATCTGGTAGGATTGTTCGTGATCGCTAGCTGTCACGATGTTGAGGCCGAGCCCGAACTTCTTGTCGATGGCGTGCATGGCCTGCTCGTTGGTGGTGCCCTTGGTGACCACCACGGTCTTGCCCTGCAGGTCCTTCGGCGCCGCGATCGCCGACGCCTTCGGCACCATCAGCTTGGTGCCGGCGACGAACATCAGCGGTGAGAACGCCACCTGTTTGCCGCGCTCGGCATTGGCGGTGGTCGATCCGCATTCGAGATCGATCTTGTTTTGCACCACTGCCGCAATGCGGTCGTCCGACGTCACCTTGACGTATTCGATTTTGAGATCGGCGTCGTCGACCGCAACGCCGATCTCATCGACGATAGCTTCGCAGAGTTCGAGGCTATAGCCGATCGGGCGATTGGCCTGGTCGAGAAACGAGAACGGCGGCGAACTCTCGCGATAGCCGAGCCGAACGACGTGGGTGCTCTTGATATTGGCGAGCGTCGGGCTCAGCCCTTCATCGCCGGCGCTCTCGGCTGCTGCCGCCGTCGTCAGCAGGCACGCCGCCAGCAACAGCCCGCCGGCAAGGCGCGTTCTCCGCAAAATCTGGCGCATGCATCGCTCCCGTCAATGACCGGCCATCGCGGGGATCTCGCCCGGGATCATGGTCGGCGGCACGACGTCGTCGGGGCCAAACGCGTGCTCGGGGGCGAGTTCGCCTTCCCACTTTGCCACCACAGCGGTGGCGAGCGAGTTGCCGATCACATTGGTGGCGCTGCGTCCCATGTCGAGGAAGGTATCGATGCCCATGATCATCAGCAGCCCGGCTTCGGGGATACCGAACTGACCGAGCGTCGAGGCAATCACCACCAGCGATGCCCGTGGCACGCCGGCGACGCCTTTCGAGGTAATCATCAGGGTCGCCAGCATCGCGAACTGGGTGCCGAGCGACATCTCGATATGATAGGTCTGGGCAATGAAGATACTGGCGAAGGTGCAGTACATCATGGTGCCGTCGAGATTGAACGAATAGCCGAGCGGCAGCACGAAACTCGAGATGCGCGACGAGGCGCCGAAGCGGTTGAGGCCCTCCAGCGTCTTGGGATAGGCCGCCTCCGAGCTCGCGGTCGAGAACGCGATCATCAGCGGTTCGCGGATCAGCCGCAAGAGGTGGCTGTATCGCGGCCCGATCACCACGAAGCCGACCACGACCAGGATGCCCCACAGGATCAGCAGCGACAGATAGAAGCCGCCCATGAAGACGACCAGCTTCCACAGCACGCCGAGGCCGTTCTTCGCCACCGTCGCCATGATCGCGGCCCAGACCGCGATCGGCGCGAAATTCATCACATAGGCGGTCACCTTCAGCATGATGTGGCCGAGATCATCGATCAGCGACATCAACTGCTTGGAGCGCTCCGGCACCGCGCCGAGCGCGACCGAGAAGAACACCGCGAACACCACGATCTGCAGAATTTCGTTCTGCGCCATCGCATCGGCGATCGAGGTCGGAATCAGATGGGTCAGGAATTTTTCGATCGAGAACGCCGACACCGGCAACCCGGTCGACTGCGCCTTGTCCGGCAGGGTACCGGGGAAATTCGCGCCGGGCTGCAGCAGATTGACCATCAAGAGACCGAGCAGCAGCGACACGAACGATGCGCTGACAAACCAGCCCATGGTCTTGGCGAAAATCCGCCCGAGCCTGGCGCCGCCGCCCATATGGGCGATGCCGCCAACCAGGGTCGCAAACACCAGGGGGGCGATGATCATCTTGATCAGGCGCAGGAACAGCATCGCGATCAGGTTTACGTCGGCGGCGATATCCGCCCTTGTATCGGGAAGATAGTTGAAAACCAGCGACCCCATCACCACGCCAAGGGCCATCGCGATCAGAATGTATTGCGTAAACCGATTGGACATCTACTTACCCCCCGTCATTTCCCGACCGCGTTTACTGTGGCAGATTTTCAAGGTGACGCAACACGCTTCTGAAAAGCGCTCTTCCGCTGGCATGCCAGCCTGCCTGCAAAATGTTCTCGTTGTGCTGCGAGCGCCCGCAGACTAGCGTCCTGCGCAGCGCACAATGTGTGCAGTTGAGTGTCTTCTGCGCGCTCTCCTGCATCGCAACTGAATGCTTCGGGGAGGAGACGCCATGAACGACACCGTCCATCGCCAGACCAATCGTCAGATCCTGCTGGTGGAGAAGCCGGCCGGAAAGCTCGGGCCCGAGCATTTCAGGATGTCCGACGGCGCCATCCCCGAGCCGAAGGATGGCGAGGCATTGCTGCGGGTGCGTTATATCTCGCTCGACGCCGCCAACCGGGCCTGGATGCACGGCGCGACCTATCGCGCGGCGGTGGAGGCCAACACCGTGATGGCCGGCGGCGGCATCGCCGAAGTGGTGTCGTCGAAGGCGCCGGGTCTTGCGCCGGGCGACATCGTGTTCGGCGATACCGGCTGGCAGGAATATGCGGCGCTTCCCGCCCACCACCTCGCCAAGATGCCGAAGGTCGAGCCGATGACGCATCTGCTCAGCGTGTACGGCATCGCGGGCCTCACTGCCTATTTCGGATTGCTCGATATCGGCAAGCCGAAAGCCGGCGAGACCGTGGTGGTCTCCGCCGCGGCCGGCTCGGTCGGATCGATCGTGGGCCAGATCGCCCGGATCAAGGGATGCCGCGTGGTCGGCATCGCCGGCGGCAAGGACAAGTGCCACTGGTTGACCTCCGAACTCGGCTTCGATGCCGCGGTGGACTACAAGGACGGCGCCACCTTCAAGGCCCTGCGGGCCGCGGCGACGAAGGGCATCGACGTCTATTTCGACAATGTCGGCGGCGACATCCTCGAAGCCTGCCTGTCGCAAATGAACAACCGCGGCCGCATCGCCTGCTGCGGCGCGATCTCGCAATATGACGGCGTGCCGTCAGCCACCGGCCCGCGCGGCGTGCCCGGCCTGATCGTGGTGAAGCGCCTGATCATGCAGGGCTTCATTGTGATGGACTTCATGGATCAGCGCGACGAGGCGCTGACCGACCTGCAATCCTGGGTCACGTCCGGCAAGCTGAAAGTTCAGGAGGACGTCATCAACGGCCTTGAGAACACGCCGAAGGCGCTGATCGGATTGCTGGCCGGGGAAAATCGCGGCAAGCGGATGGTCAAGGTGTAACGCGCGGCGCTTGCTGGCGCGCTTCTCAGCGCCCCATTCCGGCAGCAATAATCCGCTTGCAGCGGAAGGCGAAAACGAAAATGATGCCGCCCGCGGGAATTTCTCTCGTCGGGTTTTTCAATCATTGACTTCCGTTGAAGCGGCGGCTGCAGCGACAACAAAAGGATTATTCAGATGATCGACACGTCAGGGCGCGCGGCGGCGCTATGGGCGCTGATCGCGACCGCGTCATTCGCGGCTGCGATACCGGCATTCTCGCAACAGCCGACCGATGCCCAGCGCAGCGCCATCCGGGCGCAGTGCCGCGCGGACTATGAGGCGCATTGCGCCAGCGTCCCGCCGGGCGGAATGGCGTCGCTGCAATGCCTGCAGAAGAACATGTCGAGCCTCGCACCGGGCTGCCAAAGCGCGGTCCGTGCCGTCGAAGCCCCGGCTGAGCCCAAGGCGGATGTCAATAAGGCGGATGTCAATAAGGCCGATACCAACAAGGCCGATACCGCTCCGGCCGCACCCGCGGCAAAGCCGGCCGCCGAGACGCCGGCGGCATCGGCTCCGAAGGCCGCCGCGGCCGCACCGGCCAAGAAGCCGAGCCCTGCGCAGATTGCCGCGATCCGCAGTGCCTGTCGCGCCGACTACCAGAGGTCCTGCGCCAGCGTCCCGCCGGGAGGCGCGGCGGCGCTCAATTGCCTCGAGCAGAACAAGGCGAAGCTTTCGGCAAGCTGCCAGCAGGCCGTCAACGCGGCCGGCGGCGCCGCGGCGCCCGCGGCAAACGGTGCCGCCGCGGCGACCACCGCCGCTCCCGAAGCGGCGCCGGCGACGATGGCGCTGCGGCCGATGCGTCCGCGCGAGGAGTTGTTCGTGCTGCGGTCGGCATGTGGCGGCGATGTCCGCGAGCTTTGCGGCGGGGTAGCGGCCGGCGGTGGTCGCATCCTGCGCTGCCTGGCCGCCCAGGCCGCGTCGCTGTCGCCAGCCTGCAAGGAGGTTCTCGCGCCATTTGCCGCACGATAGGCGACAAGCGGCGCCGCCGAGGCCGGCTATTGGGAGATGGATCGTGCGTATCGCCGTGATCGGCGGAGGCCCCGGCGGCCTCTACTTCGCCTATTTGTGGAAGAAGCGGCACCCTGACGCCGACATCGACCTGTTCGAGCAGAATGCCGCCGGCGCCACCTGGGGATTTGGCGTGGTGTTCTCCGACCAGGCGCTCGAATTCCTGCGCGCCGACGATCCCGAAACGGTCGAAGCCATCGCACCCCGGATGGAGAGCTGGAACAACATCACCCTGAACCTGCGTGGCGAAAGCGTCGAGATCGACGGCGTCGGCTTCTCCGCGATCGGCCGGCTCGATCTGCTCGCCATCCTGCAGCAACGCGTCGCTGCGGCCGGCGTCACGCCGCACTACGCCACCACGATCCAGTCCGCGGACGATTTGACCGGCTACGACCTGATCGTCGCCGCCGATGGTCTGAATTCGCTGCTGCGCCGGAGCTTCGAGGACCAGTTCGGCGCCTCGGTGTCGTGGTCGCCCAACAAGTTCGCCTGGTATGGCACCACCAAACGCTTCGAGACGCTGTCGCAGACCTTTGTCCAAACCGGGCTCGGCGCGTTCAACGCCCATCACTACCGCTATTCGCCCGACATGAGCACCTTCCTGGTCGAATGCGATGCGGCGACCTGGCAACGTTACGGTTTCGCCGACAAGACCGTCGAGCAGTCGCAAGCCATTTGCGAAGAGGTATTTGCCGCCACCCTCGACGGCCACCGACTGGTGTCCAACAAATCGGTGTGGCGCAACTTCCCCTGGGTCTGGAACGAGCGCTGGTCGTTCGGAAACACGGTGCTGATCGGCGACGCGCTGCACTCGGCGCATTTCTCGATCGGCTCGGGAACCCGGCTTGCGATCGAGGACGCGATCGCGCTGACGCGAGCGCTGGAGGCGGAAGCCGATCCTGCCGTGGCGCTGGCGCGTTACGAGACCGAGCGCAAGCCGATCGTGCAAAAACTGGTGACGGCGGCGCGCACCAGCGCCGACTGGTACGAGAAATTCCCCGAGCATATGCGGCTTGGCCTGATGGATTTTGCCTATGGCTACATCACCCGGTCCGGGCGGATCGACGATGCCCGGCTGCGGACGATGTCGCCACGCTTCATGGCGCGTTACGAGGCGTCGAACCAGCGCGGAAGCCGGTCATGACCGCGGGGATCCTCGATCCTGTCCCGAGCGATAGTCCTGGCGCGCGCGAGATCGGATTTGCGATATCCGGGCGTTACAATGCGAGCCGCATCCTGTTCGACAATCTGGCCGCGGGCCGCGGCGAGCGGCCTGCGCTGATCGGCCCGGGGGGAAGGCGCAGCTATGCCGAACTCTGCACGGAGGCCTCGCGGTGGGGACACGGTTTCAAGTCGCTCGGATTGAAGCGCGGCGACCGCGTCCTGATGTTCCTCGACGACACGCCGGCCTATCCGGCGGCATTTTTCGGCGCGGTGCGCGCCGGCTTCGTGCCGCTGCTGATCAATACTTTGACGCCACCCGACCTGCTGCAATTCTATCTGTCGGATTCCGGCGCAGCCGTGGCCGTCGCCGACGCCGAGTTTTGCACCCGGTTCGACGCGGTGGCCTGCAAGGATACGCCGCTGCGCGCGCTCGTCGTCGTCAACGGCACCGCGGGCGATCATGCGGTTCCGAACGCTATCGCCGCCGATACGTGGCTGCCGGATTTCGCCACCGAGCTTGCCGAAGCCGACACCCACCGCGACGAGATGGCGTTCTGGTTGTATTCCTCGGGGTCGACCGGACGGCCCAAGGGCATCGTCCACCTGCATCACGACATGGCCTATAGCGAGGCTGCGTTTGCCCGCCAGGTGCTGAAGCTTGCGCCCGACGACATCTGCTTCTCGGTACCGAAGATCTTCTTCGCCTACGGCTTCGGGAATTCCATCACTTTCCCTTTCTCTGCCGGCGCGGCCACGCTGCTGCTGCCCAGTCAGCCGAAGCCGGCCGTGATCTTCGCGGCGATCGCGCATTTTCGTCCCACCGTGTTCTTCGGATTGCCGACGCTCTATACCTCGCTGACCAAGGCCGACGGCGCCGCGGTGACGGATTTTTCCTCGTTGCGGCTGGCGCTGTCCGCCGCCGAAGTGCTTTCCGCCGAAATCTTCAACGACTGGAAGCGGCTCACCGGGCTCGAGATCGTCGAAGGGCTAGGATCGACCGAAGTGCTGCACATCTACCTCAGCAACCGGCCGGAGCGGAAAAAACCCGGCGCCGCCGGGCTGCGCGTGCCCGGCTATGAAATCCGGCTGAAGGACAAGGACGGACGCGAGGTCGGCGACAACGAAGAGGGCATCCTGTGGGTACGCGGCGATTCCGCCACGCCCTTGTACTGGAACCGGCCGGACAAGACCGCGGAAACCATCCGCGACGGCGGCTGGATCTACACCGGCGACCGCTTTGTGCGCGATGCCGACGGTTTCTATTTCTTCCGCGGGCGCGCCGATGACCTGATCAAGATCTCCGGGCAATGGGTCTATCCGCTCGAGGTCGAGCTTTGCCTCGCCGAGCACCCCGAGGTGCGCGAATGCGCGGTGTTCGCCGCCGAACTGCCCGACCGCCGGATGACACTCAAGGCGGTGGTGGCGATGAACAGTGTGGCCTTCGACGCCGCCGAGGCGACCAGGAGGTTGCAGGATTACGTCAAGGCAAAACTGTTGCCCTACAAATATCCGCGCGAGATCGCCTTCGTCGAGGAGTTGCCGAAGACCGGCACCGGCAAGATCGACCGCCAGGCGCTGTTGAGGATTTAGCTCCTTGTCATCGCCGTCATTCCGGGATGCGCCTCTTGGCGCAGGCCCGGAATCCATAACCACGATCGGGAGTATGGATTCCGGGCTCGCGCCAAGAAAGAGGCGCGCCCCGGAATGACAGCGGATTTAATTGCACCTCCTCACCCCTTGAGTCCGGTGCCGCCATAGAGCCAGGCCAGATCGCGGTAGTAGTCTTCCGAATTCTTCGCCCCCATGATGGCGTTGCGGAGCCGGGCGTGTTCGCCGGACGGGTGGTAGATGTGCTCGCCGATGGCGCGCGATTGCAGTTGCACCCGCGCGGTGCGGAGAAAGCGTTGCGCCCGGTAGCGCTCGAGCGCGGCGGCGGGATCGTCCGGATCGGCCGCCAGCATGTGCGACAGGCACACCGCATCCTCCAGCGCCATGCAGGCGCCCTGCGCGAAATACTGCATCATCGGATGCGCGGCATCGCCGAGCAGCGCGACCCGGCCGTCGACCCAGCGATCGGTCGGATCGCGGTCGCACAAGACCCACAGCCGCCAGTTCCTGCCGTGGCGGATAATGTCCTGCGCACGCGGATGCACATGCTGGAAGCCCTGCATGACCTCCTGGTCCGACACCGGCTTTCCGGCAACCGGCTCCGGGGCGTCGTTGTGATAGGTGACGACGAGGTTGAACACCTTCCAGCCCGACAGCGGATAATGCACGATGTGGCATTTCGGGCCGGCCCACAGCGTCGCCGCATTCCAGCGCAGATCCTCCGGCATTTGCTCGGTCGGGATCACCGAGCGATAGGTGGTGTGGCCGGAGACGCGCGGCGGCCCGTCGGCGACGACCTGCCTGCGAACGTTCGACCACAGGCCATCGGCGCCGATCAGCAGCGAACCGGTGACGCGCTCGCCCGAGTCCAACCGTGCCGTCACCGACGATCCGTCCTGATCGTAGCCGACCACCTCGCTGCTGACGCGCAGTTCGATCCGCGCATGGTCCTGGCAGGCCTTCAGGAACACGCCATGCAGATCGCCGCGATGAACCACCGCATAGGGATTGCCGAAGCGGGCGCGAAACGCCTCGCGCAGATCGACATAAGTGATTTCCTCGGCGGTCAACGCGTCCATCAGCCGGAGCTGGTCGACATAGACCGCCATGCCGCGCGCGGCCTCGCCGACCCCGAGATAGTCGAAGGCATGGAACGCATTGGGACCAAGCTGGATGC
>JBDTKD010000213.1:0-3143 GCA_039935515.1 Bradyrhizobium sp. | reverse complement strand
GAGCAGCGGAAGCCCGCCGCTGGCGTCCGTCACGGTCTCATAGGCGATCGCAGTACAGCCGGACGCCAGCAGGCCCTTGGCCTGATCCGAATCCGGCGCCAGATGCAAAAAGGTAAAGAGGATCTGGCCCTCGCGAAGCTGGCGCCACTCCGTCGCCTGCGGTTCCTTCACCTTCACGACCATGTCGGCGGTGGCGAAGATCTCGCCCGGCGTGTCCACAATGGCCGCACCGGCCGATCGGTAGATGTCATCGCTCGCGCCGATGCCGAGCCCGGCGCTACGCTCGATCATGACACGATGCCCCCGCGACACGTACTCCCGCACCGACGCCGGCGTGAGACCGACGCGATATTCGTCGAGCTTGATCTCTTTTGGCACACCAATGCGCATGGCTTGCTCCCTCGGCCCCAACAGCCCTCCCACCTTCCAAGATAGTCTCGATCCGGCAGTGTTTCTCCGCGAACTATGGCTTGGCCGGATGATTTATCGCGCATATGATGCGTAGATTGGCCGGATATTGGTGGAATGTTGCGTGGTTGAGCTGGATCGTATTGATCTTCGTATCCTGGCCGAGCTGGTCTCCGACGCCAGGGCGAGCCAGATCAATCTCGCAGAGAAGGTGGGATTGTCACCCACCGCCTGCGCGCGACGGATCCGCCACCTCGAAGAAATGGGGATTATTCGCGGCTATCGGGCCGACCTCGACCCGGCGGCACTGGGGCTCGTCACCACCGTCGTCGTCACCATCACCCTGGAAAAACAGAGCGAGGACTATCTCGCCGCATTCGAAGCCGCGATCGCGCGCTGCCCCGACGTCGTCTCCTGCCATCTGATGTCGGGCAGCGACGACTATCATCTGCAGGTCGTGGCGCGCGACATCGCCGATTTCGAACGGATCCACAAGCAGCATCTGTCGCGGATGCCGGGCGTGGCACGGATCCACTCAAGCTTCGCCATGCGTGAAGTGGTACGACGGGCGATCCCGGAAACGGCATTGCGGCAGCCCATGCCGCGCTGAAGGTCGCCGGCTTGTTAATCGTCATTGCGAGCGCAAGCGAAGCAATCCATGGCGCGGCAAACTGGATTGCTTCGTCGCGTGCGCTCCTCGCAATGACGGCTGAAGCATCTGGGCTACGCTTTTTCGATCATACTCTCAGGATGAATTTTCGCACCGCCTTGGCGAAGCCTTCGTTCTGGTTGCTGTCGGTCACGACGGTTGCCTGCGATTTGACCTCATCGCTGGAATTTCCCATGGCGACGGAGAGGCCGCTCTTGCGGAACATCAGAACATCGTTCGGCATGTCGCCGATGGTAGCGATCTGCGCTGGGGAAATTTTGTTCAGTTTCGCCAGCGTCAATACCACCGTGCCCTTGTTGGCCTGCGGGTTGGTGACATCGAGATAATATGGCTGCGAGCGCGCCGCACTGGCCCTCTCGCCCAGTTTTTCCTGCGCCGTCTTCTCGCAGGCGGCGACGCGGTCGAGGTCGTCGGAGACGCCGACGATCTTGGCCACTTTCGCCAAATCCGCGTCGGTGAACGAACTCACCACCTTGGCGTCGAATTTCACGGTCCAGGTTTCACGCGCCACATGGGGCGCCTTGGCATCGCGGATCAGCCATTCCTTTTCGGTATATATCCAGGCGTCAAGCCCCTGATCGAGAATGAGCTGCAGCGTCTCCTTGGCGGTCGCCGCGTCGAGCAGATGGCTTTCGATCACCGACAGATCAGGATGGACGAAGACGCCGCCGTTGAAACCCGCGATCGCACTCTCGAGCTTGAGCGGAGCAATCAGCATGCTCATGCCGCGCGGGGGCCGGCCGCTGGTAAGCGCGAGCGTGATGCCGGCCTCGTGCAGTTCCCGCGTCGCGGCCACGGCCTGGTCGGTCAATATTTTTTCCTGCGTCACCAGCGTGCCGTCGACATCGGCCAGCAGCAGCCGGATATCTCCCTGTGCGTTTGTCATCGATGGTTCATTCGCTTCAGATCCATGCGGCTGGCGTTCAAGGCGTGCGAGCGATCTCGACCTGGAAATCGGCTCCTTCCCAGCGGTTCTGCCCTGGCCAGAACATAGTGAAACGAACAATGGTTCCGTCGGTCAACCGTTCCACCGGCAGATCGAAAACATACAGGCCGAGGCCGGTCGCGATGCTGTCGCTGTCGGAAATGGTTTTCCAGTCGTCGGTCGACCAGCGTATCCGCGCCTGATCCAGACATTCCAGCCGCAACACGCGGCCTGGAGCGACGCGGTCTACTCTCGAGGTCGATCGCCACACGATCGGCGCCGGCGGCGGGGTATTTTTCACGTAGCGATCGAGCGTCTGCGGCGGCGTATCGAATACCGCGTTGTCACGGAGCGACCGCAGCAGCTTGATATGTTCGGCATGCGCCCACACCAACGGCATGGCGCTGCCCGAAGGCCGACCGAGAAACAACTCCCTCGCGGCGATGTCTTCGCTGTCCCAGATCTGCTCCGGCAGCAGGCCGCCGGTGCTGGCGGCGGCTTCCAGCGCCGAGAGCAGGCGCCGCGCCTCCTGCGGCCGCCCCGCCGCCAGTTCATAGTGCGCTCGCTCGCCGGTGAGCAGCGGCCACAGCCGGCCGATCCCCGCCCCATCGAACGGCGCACCGTCGGCATGCTCGCCATAGCCGTCGTCATTATAGCGATACCAGTAAGAGCCCGACGGCAATTCGCGCCGGAGCAGCGAGTCGATCGCCTTGACGGTATTGAGAATGCGCGGATCGTCGGCGGCACGAAGGCCGAAGCGCACCAGCGCGAGCGCGTCGGGACTGATCAGCAGTGCCGCCTCCAGCGCGGCATTGCCATCGGACCGGTTCTTGATCGGTATAAGCCCGTGCGACCTCGCATTGGCGTCGCCCGAGGAAAAGCCGATGCGCATGTAATATCCATCGATTCCCAGCCTGCGCGAAATCTCGGTATCCCGCGCATAGGCCCAATCATCGATCTGCTCGTTCCATCCATCCGCGGTTTCCGTGAGATAACGGGCGATCGAATCCCGGCCGGCCGCTCGCATGGCGTCGGCAGCCGCCAGAAGCGCCGCGATTTCGACGGCGATGGTGAAGGCCGAATAGCCGCCGTCCTCCTCCCAGCGATCCTGCTGGGTCGCGGGTCCGTTGCGAACGATAT
>JBDTKD010000212.1:0-2599 GCA_039935515.1 Bradyrhizobium sp. | reverse complement strand
CGGCGCGTCGCTCCAGCGAGGATCCCGGATCGGTTACGGCGACAAAGTGCTTACCGGCCTTGTCCTTGCCTCGCAGCGCGCCGACGCGGTCGAAGAAATAATCCAGGAAGATATTGGGTTCCAGCGTGCTGCCGGACTTGGAGGAGACGATGAACAAAGTCTTGCCGAGGTCGATCGCCTCCTCGATGGTCTTGATCTGGGCGGGGTCGGTGCTGTCCAGCATGTGGAAATGCGGCCAGCCCGCTTGCCGCCCGAAGGTTTTGCCCAGCACCTCCGGCCCCAGGCTCGAACCGCCCATTCCCAGTAGGACCACATCGGTGAACCCGCGCGGCTTCACCTCCACTGCAAAGTCACGCAGCCGGTTAATATCTGCCAGTTCCTTTTCGACGACGTGCAACCAGCCGACCCATTTGTTTTCATCCTCCCCAGCCCACAGTGACTTGTCCCCTGCCCAGAGCCGCCGAATGCGCCCATCATTGCGCCAGACTTCCGTCTCCGCCTGGAGGGCGGCCTTCATCTCCGGTGAGCCCGGCGCGATCTCCAGATTGGTGCGTTCGCCCTCGAGCAGCGTGCGACGTCGTTTCGCGATGGTGCCGAACAGCTTGTCGAATGCGTCCGCGAACTGCTGCACCCCCTCCTTGACCAGTTCGTCCGTGACCTCCTTCAGCGAGACTCCGTGCTCCTCCAATTCGGCGAGCAGAGTGCTGGCCCCAGCCACATCCCGTTCTATGACGTCGGGTATCACCTCGCCGTGGTCGCGGAACGCGTCCATGGTCGCGGGCGGGATGGTGTCGACCGTGTCGCGACCGATCAGCGCCTCGACATACATCGTGTCCTTGTAAGCCCGGCTTTTGGTACTGGTGGATGCCCAGAGCAAACGCTGCGTCTTTGCGCCGGCTTCGGCCAGGTGCTGCCAACGCGGGCCGGAGAAAAGTGCCATATAGCGAGCGTATGCGATCTTAGCGTTGGCAATACCGGCTTTTCCGCGCAACCGCTCTTCCAGCTTTTCGTCACCGAGCTTGCCCAGCCGCTTGTCTGTCGCGACGTCGATGCGGCTGACAAAAATGCTGGCGACACTGCCGATCCTTGACAGATCGCCGCCGGACCGATTCAGATCTTCGAGCCCAGCAAGGTATGCTTCGACCACTTGCTCGTAGACGCTCACAGCGAAAAGCAGAGTGATGTTGATGTTCAGCCCGCGACTAATTAGCTGGCGGATCGCAGGGATACCGGCCGGAGTGGCCGGCACCTTCACCATCAGGTTGGGCCGGTCCACGGCCGCCCAAAGACGCAGCGCTTCAGCCACCGTAGCTTCGGTGTCGTTGGCGAGGTAGGGCGAGCATTCGAGGCTGATGTAACCGTCCCGGCCGTGGGTCTGCTGGTAGACCGGACGCAGCACATCGGCCGCAGCACGGATGTCGGCGATCGCCAGATGCTCGTAGATTGCCGAGATGCTGTGGTCCGCTTGCGCTTGGAACTGTTTCAGCGCTTCGGCATACTCGTCGGTCTCGCCGATCGCCTTCTCAAAGATCGACGGATTCGAGGTAACGCCCTTCAACCCATCGCGCTCGATGAGCGTGCGCAACTCACCGTTCTCGATCAGGCTGCGCTTGAGATAATCAAGCCACGGCGACTGGCCGCACGCCTCGAGCTGCTTCAGCTTGTTCACGGCGCATTCTCCCTGGCTGGATGCCGCTTCGTCGCCTCGAATGCCTTCTCCGCCCTGAAGCCGAATGTTTTGATTTCGAGCGTGTCACCGTTGCAGAGGCAACTCGAAGTGCCATCAAGGCAACGCCCGACAAACTGTCACAGTCGCGGTCGGTTATGGCCTCACGATAGACGGCGACTGATTTGTGCCGGTAGACTCGGAAACTACGGAGCCCGCCACAGCCCACGTTCTCTTAGCCGGCCGACCTCATCGAGAACGCCGCCGATCGGTCCATGTTCCTGCGTAGTTTCCGAGGCTGACGAACCTCACGTATCAGGCGCTATCGTGCCAAATCGCGCCTCCAGCGGCTGTTGGCGCAGCGCGCACGCGGAACGGCGGTAACATCGCCGCCGGTTCGGTACTCGAACGTGAAAGTGGCTCGTATGGGTGTTTGGCGGGACATCACCCCGGATCGGCTCTTGTTAACCAGGCTGAAAGAGAAACGGTTGTCATCGATCCTCGGTCTGCCAGCATCAGTGGTCACACAGGCCCCGAAAGATGACTTGAGCGACCGATGGCGCGGCCCCGCAGATAGAGCTTTTGGACTCTTGACGTCTTACTCAAGAACGGTAGTCGCGGGCGTTGAAGTCGAGCGGTCGCCTAGCGCTTGCGCGGAATTCATTCGTTTCACATTCTCATCGGACTCATAGTGAAACTTGCGGAACGAGTTATGGAGCGCGTCTGTCGATGACATTGAGAATTGCGCAGATTGCGCCGCTCGCGGAGTCTGTTCCCCCCCGCACCTATGGTGGCACGGAGCGGGTGTGTTCCTGGCTTACCGAAGAACTCGTACGCCAGGGACACGAAGTGACCTTGTTCGCCAGCGCTGACTCGTCAACCTCGGCTACGCTCGCGCCATGCTGCCCGACGGGATTGCGACGAGCAGGTGTG
>JBDTKD010000211.1:0-9982 GCA_039935515.1 Bradyrhizobium sp. | reverse complement strand
CAAGCATGCCACCGTCGCGGCTTCGGGCGACCGGCTGCTGATTTCGCTGGTGGTGCACGCCAAGGAGAAAAAGAGCCTGTTCGGTTTCGGCGGCGAAGCCACCGTGCATGTCTGGGGCAGGCCGGTGCTGGATGAGCAGCAGCAAACCCTGCGGCTGACCGACGTCCAGCTCGCCGTCGAATCCGAGGCGGCGTTCGGACTGCTGGGGGCCGCGGCGCGCGAGGCCATGCCGCGTCTGCAACAAGTGCTGGCGGACAAGGCCGTGATCGACCTCAAGCCATTCACGGCCAACGCCCGGAAAAAGATCGCCGACGCGATCTCGGACTTCCAGAAGAACGAGGACGGCGTGCGCGTGGCGGCCGACATCAACGACCTGCGGCTTGCCTACATCGCCTTCGACTCCAAGACGCTGCGGGTAATCGCGGAGGCCGAGGGCTCGATCAATGTCGCCGTCACGGCGCTCCGCGGCATGTGATGGCAACGATGGCACAAGGCGCCATCCCGCGATGCCTTGGCCGAGCGTTCCGTGGCTTCATCCTTCGAGACGCGCGCAAGCGCGCTCCTCAGGATGAAGTCCGCTGCCAGACCCTCATGGTGAGGAGCGCGGCAACGTCGCCCGTGTCGAACCACGCAGCCGTCCGATGCGCGTGCATGAATCGACGCAGGACCCTGATGCGACGGGATCGCCCTTGTCGTCGGTGTTCATTTCACGGCCTGTCGTCGGAAGCCGGACCCCGCGGCTGCGCCGGAGGCGCGCGGGTTCCAACCAGTTCCGAGGCAATGATGGCGCCGAGCGCCATGTCGCTTTCCTGGCCGAAGCCGTGATGCACGATGGTGCCGTCGCGGCTGACCAGAATGCTGGTCGGTGTACCCTGCATGCCGTACCGGCCCATCGTCACCGGGACCGGCGTTCCCTCCCCGGCCTCGTCCACGCCGATCGGAAAGGTCAGCCGGTATTCGTGAATGAAGGCTTGCAGCGACACCGGCGACATCGCGGCGTGGTGCTCGAACACGGTGTGCAGTCCGATCACCTGCAGATCGGAGTTGCGGAACAAGTCATGGACGCGCTGCGCCTGCGGCGTTCCGTGGGCGACGCAGCCCGGGCACAGCATCTGAAATGCATGGATGAAGACCGGACGTCCGCGCAAGCCGGCCAGCGACAGCGGCGCCTCGCTGTTGAACCAGCGCGACACCGCGATTTCGGGAGCGGGGATATTTGCCTCGGTCATGACGTGCCAACCTCGCGAAGCCAACGGGTGAAAATGCGATCTGCCAGCAAGGCGCGGCCGTCGGCAAGCCTTGCCGTCGCCGCCCGCAATTCGGCAACAGACAGTTTTGCCGCGGCGAGTTCGGCGGCATGGCCGACATACCATTGCTCGAGCCGGCGCGGGTCGGCCTCAAGGTGAAACTGCAGCGCCAGCGCCTTGCCCCGATAGGCGAAGGCCTGGTTCTCGTAGTGCCGGTTCGACGCCAGAAGCTGCGCGCCGCGCGGCAGATCGAAACTGTCGCCATGCCAGTGCAGCACCACCGCATCGTCTTCCCCGAGCGGACCGAGGCAGGAAGCGGCACCCGGCTTGGTGAGTTCGACGCGTCCCCAGCCGATTTCCTTGACCGGGCCCGCGAACACCCGGCTGCCGAGTGCCTTCGCCATCAACTGGCTGCCGAGGCAAATTCCCAGCACCGGCAAATCCCGCGCCAGCCTGTACTCGAGCAGCGCCAACTCGGATGTCAGGAACGGATAGGCCTCGGTCTCGTAGGCACCGATCGGGCCACCGAGAACAATCAGCAGCCCTGCATCGGCAATCGAACCGTTGGCCAGATCATCGGTCGCGACGTCCCGGAAACTCACCTCCCAGCCCTCGCGCTGCATGATCGGCGCGAGCAGGCCCAGATCCTCGAACGGCACATGACGCAGGGCAACCGCGGAACGCTGCATCAGGTCGCGGCCTCCGGCCTGATCGCCTGCTGTCGCGCCAGAACGTCCTGCCTGCGGCCGAGCCACCAGCTATTGGCAAGCCACGACCCGGAGAGCGCCGCCGCCACCATTGACACTTCCGTCAGCCCGAGCCCCAGCGCCGTGAGCAGCGCAAACGACCAGGCACCGATCTGATCGCCCAGCCGATAGACCGCGGTGTCGATGAAGCTTTTTGCCTTGTAGCGATCCTCGCGCGGCAGCACCGTGAACAGAACCTCGCGGGTCGGCCGCGCGATCGCAAAATTGCCGGCGCGCCGGACCAACTGGAATCCCACCACCGACGAGAGCACCGGCAGCAGCGCAACCACGCCGAAACCGACGACGCTGAAAGCCGGCAACAGGGAAAGCGTCGTCCCCACGCCAAACCGCTTCAGGATCCGACCGGTCAGAAACAGCTGCGCGCCCAGGGTGAGAACATTCACGCCAAGATCGACGGAAGCGAAAAACGCGGTCTGCGCCGCGCGGCTCTGAAAGCTGTAGCTGACCACGGCGGCCTGCTGAAAATACAGGAAGGTCGATGTCACCGCATAGAGCAGCAGGAACAGACTGACATTCAGCAGATAGCTCGACGACAGCGCGTCGCGAAAGCCGCCGAGCAGCGTTCCCCCGATCGGCTGTTCCAAATCGGCCTGCGGGCGTTCCGACAGGGCCGCCGACAGGCCGGAGAGACGGCGAACGCAGAACACGGCGACCTCGAGCATCAGCGCCGCGCCGACCATCAGATAGCCCGACGCCATGTGTTCGACGGTCGATACCGTGAAAACCGACCCCGAGATCGCACCGAGCGTGGCGCCCGCGGCGATGAAGCCGAACAGCCGCTTGCCCTGCTCTGAATTGAAGACATCGACGATCATCTGCCAGAAGATCGACACCACGAACAAATTGAAAACCGAAGTCCAGATGAAGAAAATGCGCCCGACCCAGATGGTCTGCTCCGGCGTCGCCGCATACAGCGCGAGCACGAACAGGAGAATGTTGGCGCTGAAGAAGCGGTACGAGATCGCAATGAACGTCTCCCGCGGGAAGGTCTTGACCAGCCAGGAAAACGGCAGATTAAGCAGCAGCATTCCGATCAGCGTGCCGGTGAACAGCCACTGCAGGTTATTGACGCCGCCCGCGACCCCCATCTGGTCGCGAATCGGACGCATGATGTAATAGGACAACAGCAGCGAGAAGATATAGAGCCAGGACCATGCCAGCGCCGGCACCTCGCTCGGCCTGACGTCGATCATCTTGCTCAGGAAACGATGGAAAGCCGATCGAGGGGCTGGTGGAGCGTCGGCAAATGCCATCAATCCGATGTCCCTACTTGATCGCTTCGGCCCGCTGGCGCATTTCCGCGGCGGTGAGCTGCTGGCCATAGAGCGGACCGCCCTGCGCGAAATCCTTGGCGCGAACGAGTTGCCCGATAATGACGGGATCGAAGCCGGCGTCATGCACCAGCGTCGAAGCCACGGTCAGCGCATCCTTGTCGTCACCGGCCAGCGGAATCGCCATGCGGTCACCGGCGCGACCGGCTTGCGCGGCCAGGATTCGGTAGCTCAGGGTATTGAACGCGCGCACGATATGTGCGCCGGGAAAATATTTTGCCGAGGTCACGCCGATGCCTTCCTGATGCACCTCGTTGATGATCTCGCCGTCGCGCGCCGCCACCGCGTTGCCGGCATCGAGCACCACCTTGCCCGCCAGCGCACTCGCGTAATCCTTGCCGAGCTGCGGATAGGCGCCGTAGGGCACCGCGATGAAAACCACGTCGCCGAACGCGATCGCCTCCGCGACCGTTCCAGCCCTGGCGAGCGCGCCAAGACCCTGCACCAGTGGCGCGAGCTCCTCGGGATGGCGCGAGGAGAACAGCACGGGATGACCCGCCTTCACCCAGAGCGCTCCGACCGTGCTTCCGATATGGCCGGATCCGATCACGCCGATCTTCAGTGCCGAACCGGTTTGGCCGAAAGCGCCGCGCGATGCGGCAATGGCGAGGCCAGCAACGGCGCCGGCACGCAGCAGCGCGCGGCGATTAAAACCGGTGCGGTCAGCATCGGACATGCCCCTACTCCCCAAGGTTTGGTCGCAAACGGATCTCTATCTAACAACGCGCGGCAACAATTATTCAACGCATCAGCAGAGCATGGGCGGCATAAGCCGCCAAATAACGATCCCGTAATCGCAAATCCTGCTTCAGAGGGCCTCGAAGAAGGCGATCATCGCCTGGCGCTGCCGTGCATCAGGAAAACGACCGCGGCCGGCACTGATGTTGTCGGCCAGATGGGCGGGATTGGTGGTGCCCGGAATCACCGCCGTGACCGCTTCATGGCCAAGAAGAAATTTCAGGAAGAACTGCGGCCAGGTCGTGGCGTCAAAATCACGGGCCCATTCCGGCACGCTCTTGCCGCGAACCGCGGCGAACACCGAGCTGCGCCCGAACGGCAACGCGGTCAGGACCGCCGCGCCGGCGTCGCGTGCCGCCGGCAGCAGCCGCTTTTCCGCGTCCCGGTCGGCCAGCGAATAATCGACCTGAAAGAAGTCGGGCTTTTCCCGGCGCAGCACCGCTTCCGCCGCGCCATAGTCGTTCTTGAAGGTCGTGGTGATCCCGACATAGCGGCAGAGCCCCTGCGCCTTCCAGTCGCGGAACGGAGTCAGATCCTGTCGACGATCCTGCACGTTATGCAGCTGCAACAGATCGACCTGCTGATAGCGCAGACGTTGCAGCGATCGCCGGAATTCGACCGAGCCTTCCTGCTTGTTGCCGTTCTCGATCTTGGTGGCGAGAAACACCTTCGAGCGATCCTGGTCGGACAACAGATCGCCCAGCACGCTTTCCGCCGAACCATAGGCGGATGCGGTGTCGATCAGCTTGCATCCCTGCGCAAGCAGATCGTCGACGACCTTCTTCAGGTTGATTCTGGCGTCCGCTTCCGGCCACACCTGGAACTCATTCGCGGTCCCGAGCCCGATCACCGGGATTGGTTCGCCGGAATGAGGGATCGCCCGCATCGCTATCGCGGCATCGGCCTGACCGAAAGCGGACGGCACGCCGAGCAGCGGCGCTGCCGCCACTGCGAGGCCGCCCTTAAATAGCTGCCGGCGCGACGGCCTCCCGATCAGGAACTCTTCACTCATGGATCGGCCTCCGTTCGAGGGTTGCAAACTGCCGGACAAACCCCGCCCCGGGTCGCAGGTGCTGAGCTAGTGCCGTGCTGACGAGCCCGCAATGGCGGTCTTGGTCAGGTGAATCGCACGGTCGGGGTCGGCGCGGCCCCTTAAATCCGGCTCGCATCGCGGCAATCGGCCGGGTTTGGCCGAAAGTCAGCTTGGCGGGGGCGCCGAAAGCCGCCTAAAAAGGGTCCACCTCAAGTTAAAAAACCAGGGAGGAGTGTTTATGAAGTCAATTGCAGCCGCGGTCGCGGCCGGCCTCGTCTTTGCCGCGTATAGCGGGGCGGCGAACGCACAGATTTCCGACGGCGTCGTCAAGATCGGCGTGCTCACCGACATGTCGAGCCTCTATGCCGACGCGACAGGCAAGGGTTCGCTGGTGGCAGTGCAAATGGCGGTCTCCGATTTCGGCGGCAAGGTCAAGGGCAAGCCGATCGAAGTGGTCTCGGGCGACCACCAGAACAAGCCCGACGTCGGCGTCAGCATCGTGCGCAACTGGATCGACAACGACAAGGTGGACTCGGTGTTCGACGTGCCGACCTCGTCGGTGGCGCTGGCGGTGTCGACGCTGCTGACGGAAAAGAACAAGATCTTCATGAATTCGGGCGCCGGCAGTTCCGACCTCACCGGCAAGGCCTGTTCGCCGATTTTCGTCCACTACACCTATGACACCTACGCCCTGTCCAACGTCGCCGGAAAAGCGATGGTCAAGCGCGGCGAAGATACCTGGTTCTTCATCACCGCCGACTACGCATTCGGCGCAGCGCTCGAGCGCGACGCCGCCGATGTCGTCAAGGAAAGCGGCGGCAAGGTCCTCGGCGACGTCCGCCACCCGCTCAATACCTCGGACTTCTCCTCGTTCCTGCTGCAGGCGCAAGCCTCGAAGGCCAAGGTGGTCGCGCTCGCCAATGCCGGCGGCGACACCGACAACGCATTGAAGCAGGCCGCCGAATTCGGCCTGATGAAGGGCGGCCAGAAGCTGATCGCGTTGCTGCTCCAGATCACCGATGTGCATTCGATCGGTCTCAAGGACGCCCAGGGCCTGATCCTCACCGACGCCTTCTATTGGGACCGCGACGACCAGACGCGTGCCTTCTCCAAGAAGTTCCTCGAGAAGGTCGGGCACATGCCGACCATGATCCAGGCCGGACTGTACTCGGCGACCATGCACTACCTCCAGGCCATCGACGCCACCGGCACCGACGACACCGCCAAGGTGATGGCGCAGATGAAGGCGACCCCGATCAACGACTTCTTCACCAAGAACGGCCACATCCGCGAGGACGGCCGCATGGTCCACGACATGTATCTGTTCGAGGTGAAGAAACCCTCGGAATCGAAGGGCGAGTGGGATCTCTACAAGCTGCTCGCGACCATCCCCGCCGACCAGGCGTTCCGTCCGCTCGACAAGGGCGGCTGCCCGCTGGTCAAGACGCATTAGGCGCGCAGGCCTGCGGCTGTCTTCGTCGTGGCCGGGCTTGACCCGGCCATCCACGTCTTGCGGTGGTTGCGGTTTCGGAAGGCGTGGATGCCCGGCACAAGGGCCGGGCATGACGAAGATCATAACAAGATGTTCAGCAGCGTAGGATGGGCAAGCGAAGCGTGCCCACCGACAACGGCCGCCTCAGCTCGGGAACTTGAACTCAGGCATCGCCTTCAACTGGTCCTTGGTGGCGTTGAACACGGCGTGGTCGGGATACCACGGATTGGCCTTCGCCGTGGCGGGTGCCGTGCTGGTGCCGGCGGCGCCGGTGGTCGTCGGCGCCGACTTGCTGCCAGCCGGGCTGGTGCTGGCGGTGCCGGTAGAGGCGACCGACTCGTTGACGAATTTGATCTTGTCGAAGGGAACGGCGACCAGATGTGAGCCGACGCCGAGGAAGCCGCCGACGCTGATGACCGCCGCCTTGATGTTCCCGCTCTTGTCGGTCAACAAATCGTTGATCGATCCGATACTCTCATTGTTGTCGTTATAGACGTTGAGGCCGACGACTTTCGAGGTCCGCCAGTCGCCCTGGAACGTCGACGAATCCGACGTCGCCGCCGGCGCCGTGGCGGCGCGATCGGCATTGGTGGTCGGAGTTTGTGCGAACGCAACGGTCGCAAACATTGCTGAACCGGCCAGACCGGCCGCGATATATTTTGCCAACATGTGATCTTCTCCCAGCTAGAACTTGGAGAAGAGGAAACCCGCCAGTTGGTCCGCCGTTCCCATCGCCGGATGCATTTTCGGCCAAGCGACCACAATGATTTTTGCGGTGTTCGGGAACAACTTCGTTGGCGGCCTGCCGTGCCTGCTGCCGGCAAACAGTTTCGCTCGCGTTTGCGCCGCGATCAGAAACCGCCCCAGTAGGGTGGGATCCCGTAATAGCGATGCAACTCGGCCTCCTGCGAACGATCGCCCCAGTCGAAATCCTTGTCGGCGCGGAATGACGGCGCCCGCTTCAGCTCTTCATCGTCGATGTCGAGCACGTAGGCTTCGAACTTCGCGTTGTAGGCGAGACGGGCCCACGGCAGCGGCAGCAGGCTGGTTCCCATGCCGAGGAAGCCGCCGAAGCTGAGGATCGCATAGGAAACCCGGCCGGAAACCTTGTCGATCATCAGCCGTTCGATATGGCCGAGCTTGTCGCCGTTCGGCCGGCGCACCGCGGTGCCTTCGACCCGGTCGCTTGCAATCAACTGGTGTGGTTTGGTGAGGACGTCCGCCATCACACCCTCCCGAGGCTGATCAGGAGGAATCAACGCTGCGGCAGCTGCCGGGTTCCCGGCACATCCAGACGAGTCTTTCGACGGCCGGATCGCTTCACCGGGCAATCATCCGTCGCCGCAAGGATAGGGCAATCATTCTTCCCTTTCGTGAAGGATGCGTGGCGCGTCGGCGTGGCCTCAGGTTTGTAGTTGATCAGAAGCGCCGAGACGGACGAACCGCCGCCGGAGGCGGCACTGCCGGTCGCTGCCGAGATTGAGGTCATGATGGCTCCGAAGGTTCTTGCAAGACGCCGCGACGTCAGGGTTAATCATCTTAGCGGGACCTTCTTGTCGCCCGGTTCACGTATTGCGTCGGGTTGCGGAGCAAGCGTCAGAAATATCCTGAAACAAAAATCCTTCGCCGGGTTCATCCGAATCGTCTTCAAAGGTCCGCATGCCCACTGCACCGCCAAACATTCTCGTCGTTGAGGACGACCGCGAGACGCGGACGTTGATCGCGAAATATCTGCGCACCAACGGCTGCAATGTCACCGCGGCGACCGACGGGCGCGAAATGGCGCGGACCATGGCCGACCATCGCATCGACCTCCTGATCCTCGATGTCATGCTGCCGGGGGAGGATGGGCTCAGCCTGTGCCGCAAGGTCCGCACCGAATCCCAGGTGCCGATCATCATGCTCACCGCGCGCGGCGAGGATGTCGACCGCATCCTCGGACTTGAAATGGGGGCCGACGATTATCTCGCCAAGCCGTTCAACCCGCGCGAATTGCTGGCCCGGATCAACGCGGTGTTGCGCCGCCAGGCCGCCGCCCAGACGGTCAGCGCCGCCAGCGGCGCGACCGTGCTGACCTTTCTGGGCTGGCGGATCGATCTCCGGCTGCGCGAATTGCGCAATCCGGCGGGGGCGCGGGTCGCAATGACCAGCGCCGAATTCGACCTGCTGCGCACCTTCTGCGAGCGGCCCGGCCGCGTGCTGTCGCGCGACAGCCTGCTCGATCTCACCCAGGGCCGCAACGCCGGCTCGTTCGAGCGCAGCATCGATGTGCTGGTCAGTCGCATCCGGCGCAAGATCGAGCCCGATCCGCAGGACGCCACCATGATCAAGACGGTGCGTTCCGGCGGCTACATGTTCACCCCTACGGTGGATGCGGTGACAGGCGCCGCAAGCCAACGATGAAGCTGCTCGGCCCGCTCAATCTCCGGGGTATCAGCGGACAGATCGCCGCGCTGGTGGTCGCCTCGATCATCGCGATCCATCTCATCATAACCACGGCTTTCCTGCTGCATCGGCCGGACCAGATCGATCCCTCCATCGACCGCGGCCACAGCCAGCTTGCCGCTTCCGTCGTGCTGCTCGGCGCGACGCCGGCGGGCGAACGGCCACGGCTGTTTGCCGACTTCGCGCGGGCATTTCCGCAGCTCGCGATTGCCAGCCTGCCGGACAGGCCGGTTGCAGCGGCGGGCGAATTGGACAGATCCGACATGCGCAGCCTGCGTCGCCACCTCGGCAGCAACTACCGGATCTTTTCGCTCAGCGACGACGCCAACATCCACAAGGTCGGCATCGTGCTGCCGGACGGTGCCGCCATCTCGGCCAAGCTCTCGCGCGACCAGCGGCAACGCCCATTTTGGGGCAGCCCGTGGATGATCACGCTGCTGTTCGGCGTGATCTGCGTCAGCCTGCTCGGACTGTGGGCGGCGCGGGCCCTGACCGCGCCGCTGTCGGCATTCGCCAAGGCGGCCGAGAACTTCAGCCTGAACGGCGCCGCCGCGCCGCTGCCCGAACGCGGCCCGGAAGAAATCCGCTCGCTGGCGAAGGCGCTCAACCGCATGCGCGAGCGGATCACCGCGCTGATCGACGACCGCACCAAGATGCTGGCCGCGATCAGCCATGATTTGCGCACCCCCATCACCCGGATGCGGCTGCGCTCGGAATTCATCGAGGACGATACGCATCGCAGCCGGATGCTGGAAGATCTCGACCAGATGCGCTCGATGCTGGAATCGGTGCTGTCGTTTCTGCGCAACGACCGCAAGCTGGAATCCATGACGCTGGTCGATATCGCGAGCACGCTGCAGCTCATCACCGACCAATTCACCGACATGGGCCACAAGGTGGCTTACGACGGCCCGGAACATGCGATGGCC
>JBDTKD010000210.1:0-13126 GCA_039935515.1 Bradyrhizobium sp. | reverse complement strand
GGATTCGCTTGCCATCATCGAATACGCCGCCGAGCGGTTTCCGGAAGCGCGGCTGTGGCCCGAGGATCGCGCCAGCCGCGCCCATGCGCGCGCGATTTCGGCCGAGATGCATTCGGGGTTTACCCCGTTGCGCAACGAATGCGGCATGAACCTGCACCGGCCGGTCGGCGGCATTGTCCTGTCGCCGGATGCGCGCGCCGACATCGCGCGGGTCGAGCAAATCTGGATCGAATGCCGCGAGCGCTATGGCCAGTCCGGTCCGTTTTTGTTTGGAACCTTTGGCGGCGCCGATGCCATGTTCGCGCCCGTGGTGCACCGGTTTCGGACCTATGCCATCGAGGTAGCGCCCACCGCGCGCGGCTATATGGATGCCATGATGGCGCTGCCGGCGTTTCGCGAATGGACCAACGCGGCGCTGGCCGAAACCCTCGTAATCGAGAAATTCGAGACCATGTGATCGAAGGCCCCGACCTCCCGTCATCTTGCCTTGACGGGCACCGGTAAAGCGGTCTGAATTCGAACCGTCTCGGCGCGTATCGAGCGAAAGGACCAGAATATGGGAATTCTCGATTCACTGGAAAATTCACCCGCCTTCCGCGGAGCGCTCGGCCAGCTTGAGGGCGCGGTGCTTCCGGCCGTGCTGAGCGAAGTGCTCGGCAATGGCAGCCAGGGCGGCCTCTCGGCGATCGTCGCCAAGCTGCAGCAGGCCGGTCTTGGCGACCAGGTCAAATCCTGGATCGGAAACGGCCAGAACCTACCGATCACGGCCGAACAATTGCAGCAGGTGCTGGGCAGCGACACTGTCAAGCAGTTGGCGGCGCGGTTCAATATCCCGGTCGATCAACTCGCCAAGGTGCTGGCGGAACAACTGCCCAAGGCGGTCGACAGCGCGAGCCCGAACGGCAGCCTTCCGCCCTCGTCCTAGGCCCCCCCGGCGCAAGCGGTCGCGGACGCCGGCGCCAAATTCGTCCCGTACCGCTGAAACGGCATTTATCGCACTGAAAAACCTGCAAAATTCGCGTATTTGCCATGCCTTGATGGTGCTGGCCAAAAAGCCCGGCTTTGTGCTAGGGTTTCGCGGGGTTTTCAGTCGGCCACAGCTAGCGGGACCACGAGCGTGACCGGCGTCTTTTTTGCGTATGGAGAGGGCGTTGAAGCATAAATTCACCGTAGGTGAGACGGTCTATTTCACTGCCAGCAATGTCGCGCGTCCGGCCGCCAGTGGCACCTATGAGGTGATCCGGCTGCTTCCGACCGATGGCGATGACTGCCAGTACCGGATCAAGAACTCGACCGAGGCTTTCGAACGGGTGGCCAAGGAAAGTCAACTCAACGTGTCCTAGCGCCGTCGCGCCGCAGCGGGCCAGACGAGGCTGTTTGGTCCGCCGCCAAAACGCTCGATTCGCAGCATTTGCATAGGCTGGATGGAATCGGCATTCGCTTTCGCCGAATACGTTTTATGCTGCGTTGAGGGACATCGCGCATGAACTGGGCCTGGGCCAATTCGCTCGATCAACTTTGGCGCTCGGCGACCTTTCCGATGTGGCTGACATTGGCGGCGGCCGGCTTTTTCGCGCTAGTCCTGCTTGTCACGCTGTTGCGTGCAGAGCGATCCGTCGCCAACGGCGCCCTGACGGTGATCACGCTATTGGCGATCGGCGTTGCGGGTGCCGCCACCATTCGCGGCCCCGGCGGCGGGGAGGAGGGCGCGCCCCCCCAGACCGCAGCCTTCTCGCCGATGAACGCGACGCTGCCGGCGCTGTCCTGCATCGATGATCTGGCGGGAGAGGCGGTTTTGACGGCGTGTGAGAAAGTGCTGTTCGGTTCCCCCGAATCGGCCGCTGCGGCGGTCTCCTATGCCGCCTCGCGGATCACGCGGCTGACTGCCTGGGGCGACGTCGCAACCGCCAACAGGAACATGACGCCCGACCTGCAGGCGCTGCGCCACGCCGTCGAGCGCGATCGCTACGGATTGGTGGCGCATGTGTTGCTCACCCGCGACCATTGCACACCGGTGGAATGCGCGGCCTTCCGCTCGCTGACGGATCACGACCGGATCGTCGCCCATATGGATGAACGGGTCTATGACGGCTTGATCTCGCGTTACGCGCCATCGTGGAACATGCCCGTGGCGCCGGCGCCCGCGACGGTCGCCGCGCTGCCGCCGTCGATGCCGACGGGCAGGCCGACCAATGCCGATTTTCCCTCCGCGGCCTCGACACCCCCGGTCAGCATCATGACACCGGAACCGGCCCCGCGCCCGGCACCGGCTGCGACCTCGCCACCGCCGCCGCCACGCCCGACGGTTCCCGCGCTCTCGGCGGCCAAGAAGCCGCCAAGACACCCGGCTGCGCCGGTTCAGCTTGCGCCCGCACCACCAGTGGCGCTCACTCCGGCTCCCGCGCCCGCAGCCTCAAACAATTGATCCTGTGCGCAATCCCGATAATTTGCACGTATTCCGATCGCAAAACCGCTATCCATTCGGAGATCAACCGCAGGGACCGGTTTTCGCGGAAGGTCCGCTAGCCGCCGCCGAGCGCCGACACAGAAGGCCATGCCGCTTCATCTCATCAAGCTTGCCGTGGGTTGCGAGTCCGTCAAGGAACTGACGGGCTGGGTCGCCGAACGCATGCGAACCGCCAGGCAAAAGGGCCTGCCGCGTCATCATATCCACACCACCCGCATGACACCGAAACGCGGTGAGGAACTGCTGGCCGGGGGCTCGCTTTATTGGGTCATCCGTGGCGAGATCGCGGCGCGCGAAAAGATCATCGGTATCGAGCCGTTCCGCGACCGCGACGGGATTGGCCGCTGCCGGCTCGCCATGCAGCCCAAAGTGGTTGCCATCCTGCCGCGACCGATGCGGCCGTTCCAGGGCTGGCGCTATCTCGCCGACCGCGACGCCCCACCGGATCTCGGCTCCGCAGGCGCCGGCATTGCCGCAATGCCGGAGCCGTTGCGCCGCGAACTGCGCGAACTCGGGCTGCTTTAGACCGCGACGTTGTCGATCAGCCGCGTCTTTCCGATTCTGGCCGCGACCAGTATCCGTGCCGGCTCGTCCTTCACCGAGGTGACCGGGGCGAGCGTCGCGGCATGCCGGACTTCCAGATATTCCAGCCTGAAGCCGGCGCCGGCGATCAGTTCCGCACCGCCAGCCATGACCGCGCCAATGTCGTCACCGGCCCGCATGCGGCGGGCGCTCTCCCGCATCATGCGATATAGTTCCGGCGCCGCGCGGCGCTCCTCCGACGACAGGTAGACGTTGCGCGAAGACATCGCGAGGCCGTCGCGTTCGCGCACGGTCGGCGATCCCACGACCTTGACACCGAGGTCAAGGTCTCTCGCCATCCGCGCCACCACCCGCAGCTGCTGGAAATCCTTTTCGCCGAACATCGCGAAATCCGGCCGGCATTGCGTGAACAGCTTGCCGACCACGGTGGTGACGCCGCCGAAGAAATGCGGACGGAAGCGATCCTCCAGACCCGCGGTGGCCGGCCCCTCGGTCAGAATCCTGGTGGCAAACCCGTCCGGGTACATGGTCTTGACGTCCGGATTCCAGATCAGGTCGACTTCCGCAGCGGCCAGCTTGGCGACATCGGATTTCCAGGTGCGTGGGTAGGAACTGAAATCTTCCGTCGGCGCGAACTGGGCGGGGTTGACGAAGATCGAAACGACGACCCTGGTCGCGCGCCGCTTCGCCAGTCGAACCAGCGACAGGTGGCCGTCATGGAGCGCTCCCATGGTCGGCACGAGCGCGACGGCGGCCTTCCGCGCGCGCAGGCCTTCGAGGGCGCGCCGCAGCGCGGGCATCGTGCGGGCGATCATCGGGCTTCGCGACATCGGGACTCGATCTCAGGGGGCAGGAAGGCCGCTTGCTCCGGCCTTGCGGTGGGAGTGCCGACCTTATCAAGCCCGGCACACCTTCGCCAAGCGGACCGTGCGAGACGCGGCTTCGACCAGCCGCGATTACAAATCGATGCTGCAGCATCGCGCGTGCAATTCATGATTAAGACAGATGCTTCATTATTCAATGTCGCTGCCGCGCAATTTACTTGACCGCGGTCGCACGTAATTTGAAGATATCGAAGGGGTCGAAACATGCTGGTGCAGGCAACTCAGGGACAATCGGGCTCGGCCCATGTCGTTGTGCTGGGCAATGAGAAAGGCGGTTCTGGCAAATCCACCACCGCGCTGCATATTGCCGTCGCCTTGCTGAAAGCCGGCCAGCGGGTCGCCACCATCGATCTCGACTGCCGGCAGCAGAGTTTCACCCATTACATCCGCAATCGGCGCGCCTGGGCCAGCCGTACCGGCCTCGACCTCGAACTCCCCGTGCATAACTGCATCAAGCTTGGCGAGACCATGCAGATCGCCGACAACGAATCGTCCGAGTTCCAGCAGTTCATGGATGCCGTGAGCGCGGTTGAGCGAACCTTCGATTTCATCGTCATCGATACGCCCGGCTCCGATAGCTACCTGATGCGGCTTGCCCATTCGATGGCCGATACGCTGGTGACGCCGATCAATGACAGCTTCCTGGATTTCGACGTGCTGGGCACCGTGGACCCCGCGACCTATTCGGTGACCGGCGAGAGCCACTATGCGGAGATGGTGCGCGAGGCCCGGCGCTCGCGCCGGCAGCTCGACGGCACGAGCTGCGACTGGATCGTGGTCCGTAACCGGTTGTCGATGCTGGGATCGCGCAACAAGCAGCTCGTCGCCGACAGCCTCAACGATCTGTCGTTCCGGCTCGGCTTCCGGGCGATCGATGGCTTCGCCGAGCGGGTGGTTTATCGCGAATTCTTTCCGCGCGGGCTGACCGCGCTCGACGACCTCGACGAGACCACGCTTGGCACCCGCCCGAGCATGGGCCATGTGACGGCGCGCGAGGAGGTCACGAGTCTGCTGCGCCAGTTGAAGCTGCCGCTCGACGAGCGTGGCCGCCGCCGTGCCGCCAACCGGGCCGAATGGTTCAACCAGGTCGACAAGCCGCTGGAAGTCCACGATATCTTCGGTGCCTGACTCTCCACCGCCCGGGGTTCAGCGGTGAGCTATTACCGTGAGCGCAAACATCAGGGGCGCTGGTGGCTCTGCCGCATACCAAGCGAGCGAGGTCTACCGGAGCGGGTACCTCATATCACTGGATTTACGAGGCATTTCCTGAAGACCTGAACCCGGCTTTCACTTTCGACGTCCCACTGTTCGACGGCGAGCCGCCGCAGCAGGCGCTGTGCGCCTGCACAACAAAAGGGTGCACCGCACAATGACCGGGCGGTGAATTCACAACATTTGGCCTTCCTGTCACGTCGCCGTGACGTATATTACGGCATAACGGATCGAAGAGTCCCAAACGGGGTTGTTTCCCAGAGGTTGATGCGTCGAGGACAACGATGAAACGTGGAATTGCCATTCTGCTTTCGCTTTGCGTGCTGGTGACGGTCGCATATTTCACCGTCAGCAAATGGGCGATCCGTCACGAGACGATCACCTTCTATGATCCGGCGCGGGACAACCGCCCGGTGGCGGTCGACGTCGCCGTGCGGCGTGACAAGGAAATGCAGGCCACAGCGGGTATGATCACGCTGCCGGTAGCCATTCTCAATCACGGCAACACCGTCAAGTACACCGAATACTCATTCCTCGCGAACATCTTTGCAACGCGCGGTTATCTCGCCATCAGCATCCAGCATGATCTCCCGACCGACGCGCCGATGGTGACGAAAGCCGGCGAGCTCTATGTCGGGCGCCTGCCGCAATATCAGCGCGACGTCGCCAATATCCGCTTTGCCGTCGACGAGATGAAGAAGATCGACACGAACGCGGACTATGATCACCTGACCATGGTCGGACATTCCAATGGCGGCGACGTCTCGATGTACTTTGCCAAGATGTATCCCGATGAAATCAAGAAGGTGGTGACGCTCGATAATCTGCGCGTGCCGTTCGTCACAGGCGGCAAGTTCAAGATCCTCTCCTTCCGTTCCAAGGATCCGGTATTCAAGACCGATCCCGGCGTCGTCCCCGACAAGGACATCTGCGAGAAGTCCGGCATCACGATCGTGCAAACCGGCTTTCAGCACACCGACATGAGCGATCGCGGTCCGGATGACGCCAAGGAGACGATCGAGGGCATGCTCGACAAGTTCCTCGACGACGACAGTCCGCTCATGCCGGTCGTGACCAACATGCCGAAGATCACCGAACCGGGTCCGGTTGCGCTCTACTCGCCGATCAAGGACTGACGATCTCCGCCTCAGCGCGTGGCCCGACTGGCTTCGGTCGAGGCCATGACGGTCTCTTGTCGCACATTGACCGCTGACCGATCCCGCTCCACATAGAGCGGGCGGCAATTAGCGAGTGATCATGTCCGGCAAGCCCACCAGACCGAAATCCGCGGGTGACGTGTCTTCGACGCAGAAGTCCGGCAACGCCGGTTCGCTGCCCGAGCAGAGGCCATCGGCTGCTGAAGACATCGCCGCCTTCGTTGCCAAGGCCCGTGCGATGTCGCCTCATGCTGCGGGCGCCAGGGGTCGGCTGGTGTTCGCGCTTGATGCCACCATGAGCCGGCAGCCGACCTGGGACATGGCCTGCGCGCTGCAGGCCGACATGTTTCGCGAGGCGGCGGCACTTGGCAGCCTTGATATCCGCCTCGTCTATTACCGCGGCCTCAATGAGTGCCGCGCCACGGGATGGATTTCCGACAGCGGCCAGCTCGCGAAATTGATGGGTAAGATCGATTGCCGCGGTGGCAATACCCAGATCGGCAAGGTGTTGGGCGAAGCGCGGCGTGAAGCAGTCGCCTCCGGCGTGCGCGCCGTGGTCTTTGTCGGCGACGCCATGGAGGAGGCGATCGACGAATTGTGTGCCAAGGCGGGTGAACTCGGGCTGCTCAAGGTGCCCGTGTTCATGTTCCAGGAAGGCCATGATGACGTGGCCGAGCAGGCGTTCCGTGAGATCGCCCGGCTGACCGGCGGCGCGTGGTGCAGGTTCGATCCCGGCGCCGCGGCGCAATTGCGCGAATTGCTCCGCGCGGCCGCAGCCTATGCCGCCGGCGGCCGCGAGGCGCTGTTGCGGCTGTCGAAAACCGCAGGCGGCGCGGCCCAATTGCTCGGGCAGATGAAGTGATTTCGTCGCCACCCCTGCCGCGGTGGGCGGCATGCTTTTTACCGCTGACCGGTCTATATTGAATCCATGCCCACCCTGATCGCCGGCGTTGTCGCCGTTATCGTTCTGTACTCGCTGCTGCAGATGTTTCGGGCAGCCAATCCGGTCGTGTTGGCGCGCGCCATCAAGATCGCGGGCGGCGTGCTGGCGCTCGCGGTCGCGGCCTTTACCGGCTTCAGGGGCGAGCTTGCCGTGGCGGTACCGCTCGGGATCTTCGGCGCGGGACTGCTGGGCTGGTCACCGTTCGGAACCCCTGGCTTTGGCAATATCGGCGGATTGTTTGCACGCGCGGGCGGACGGCGTTCCGCCGGTCAGACCTCACAGGTCCGCTCGCAATTCCTCGACATGAGGCTCGACCATGATAGCGGCGAACTGAGCGGCCAGATCGTCGCCGGGCCGAACGCCGGCCACTTGCTGGACAAATTCGATCTGCAGCAGTTGATCGCGATGATCCCGGGCTTCGATGCCGAAAGCGTTTCGCTACTTGAAAGCTATCTGGACCGCAGGTTTCCCGCCTGGCGTCAGGACGCGCAGGGAGATCCGGCAGGCGGGCAGCGCCGCGCGGCGTCGAACAGCAAAATGACGGACGAGGAGGCCTATCAGATCCTTGGCCTGCAGCCGGGGGCGGGGCGTGACGAGATCGGCCGCGCGCACCGCGGGCTCATGAAGAAACTGCATCCCGATCAAGGGGGGTCGACGTACCTCGCCGCCCGTGTAAACGAGGCCAAGGATACTTTGCTTCGCACGCATCACAGCTAACTCCGGCAACGCTACAAACGCTACTGTCCGCGAGGTGCTTCTGCTGGTCCCTCTGGCCGACGCCCCGTTACCGCCCGCCGTTGTCCGACGTGGTCGATCTCTTCCTTCTGCAGTTGTAATCGCCAAATCTTGACGAGAGGTTTGCGGAAACGGGGATTAGTGCGGTCAAAGCGCACGGGGACCGAACGCTGGCGGGGCGACGTCGCCTACGCTGGTCAGTCGACCCGGCAAGCCCCGGTCCTTGCCGCTATCAGTTCTTGACGGTGATGCAGGAGATCTCGGAGCGCTTCAGGGTCCGGCACACCGCCTCGGCCTGGTCGCGATCAAGTCCGGCGAAGCGGGCACGAAACAGCTTCTTGTCGCCCTTGGCGACGACCGGTTCGGTAAACGGATCGGCCTTGCTGAGCAGGCCATGGGCCTGGCTTCGCGCCGCCTCAATGCGCTCCCGTGCTTCGCTCTCGCTGTCCAGCGCGCCGACCTGGATGATCCATCCGGTGTGGGCCGCGAGTGGCTTGATGGCGCCGTTCTGCTGGATGGCCTGCGGCCGGGGGCTCGGATCGGCGTAGGCCAAAGCCTGCGAGCCCGGTACGCTCGATGCCGGCAAGACGCCGAGCACGCCGTGGCCGGTGCCGAAATTGGCCGGCTGCGGCGGCATTTCAGGCGCGGCGGCAGGTTTGTCGGACTCGGCCCTGGCGACAATGGCGCCCGATGTCTCCGGCACGCCCGGACGAGACGACTGTATTGAACTGGTGACGGGCGTCGCCGGCTGCGACGGGCCGGCGGAGGCGAGCTTGAGTTGTCCCGCCTTGATCTGGACGGTCTTGACCCGGACCGGTTTCATCGGTTCGGACGAGCCGGGAATCGCGGCGATCGACTGGGTCTGGATCACGCCATTGGTAAACGGTGCGGGTTCGGGTTTGGCCTGCCGCGGCGGCATGGCCGCTGTCGCGGCGGCGATCACCGATCGTGGAACCGGTGCGATGGAATGGATCGGCGGGGCTTCGGCCGGTTCGGACGATACCGCCTGGACGGCGCCCTCGATCTGAATGGCCTGGGTCGGCCGTGACAAGGCTTCGGCTTCCGCAACATCGGCATTGGCCTCGGCAGGGTTGCGCTCGGTGATCGCGGCCACGGTCCGCCGGGTTGAGGCCTTGTCCATGTTCTCGGCAAGCAGGTTGCGCATGATGGCGTCGCGCGATCCGCCGCTGTGGCCGCCCATCACGACGCCGATCAGATGCCGATTGCCGCGGCGTATCGAGGTAACGAGATTGAAGCCCGAGGCGCGGGTGTATCCGGTCTTGATTCCATCCACGCCCTCGACGCTGCCGAGCAGGTGGTTGTGGTTGCGGATCGACTGGCCATGGTAGTTGAAGGCCTCGGTCGAGAAGTAGTGGTAATAGCGCGGAAAGCGGTCCTGAATTGCGCGTCCGAGGATCGACTGATCGCGCGCCGTGGTGACCTGCGCGTCATCGGGAAGGCCGGAGGCGTTGACATAGACCGTCTTGGTCATGCCGAGGGCGCGCGCCTTGCGCGTCATCATCTTGCAGAAATCCTCCTCGTCGCCGCCGATGGCTTCGGCGATCACGACGGCGGCATCATTGGCCGAACGCGTCACGATGCCCTTGATGGCGTCTTCGACGCGAATGCTTTGTCCGGGACGCAGGCCGAGTTTGGTGGGCGCCTGCTCGGAGGCGTGCTCGGATACCGGCATCTGGGTATCGAGCGTCATCTTGCCGTTCTCGATGCGCTCAAACAGCAGATAGAGCGTCATGATCTTGGTGAGCGAAGCCGGGTGACGCGACGCGTCGGGATTGCTGGCGGTCAGCGTGGCGCCTGAATTGGCGTCCACGATAATGGAAGAGAACGGCGGACTATAGCTCTCCTGCGCCTCATGGTGGTGGCGGTCATTGTGATGATGCTTGGCACGCCGCGCATCGGCAGCAGTGGAGGTAAGAATGACCGCGGTGGCGATCGTGAAACCGAAAACACAAGCCCGCAGAACGCGCGAGGAAGGCAAGGTTGTGCGAAGCATGAACTTCCCCGTCCCATTTTCTCAGTCTAGTTCACCGGTTCGTGAGGCCAAATTATGCCCAACGCGACCCGCGACGTTTCCCTGCTCCATGCGCGGTTCGGGCGAACACTGTTCACCCGGATCGCCGATCAGGTCGTTATTCTAGCTTAAGCTACTGTAGGACCACCACTTTTCCAGGGCCACCCGATCCGCGGGCGAGTTTGGATCAAGGTTAGGTGGCCGGAGTTTCCAAAGGATTAAGCAATCCCTTGCAACCTCCTGTGGAAATTGCCGCTAACTCAAACAATTTGTGCAATGCACAATAATCCTTGACTATATTGTGCATTGCACTATCGGTGAGCCGTCAGGGGGCTGGACCTCCCGGCAGATCATGGCACCTCAGTCTGGGAAAGAACCGCACCGATGCTCAAAATTGAAGAACTCCAGCAATACGGCAAAGAGCAACTCGAAACCGTCACGGCGTCGGCCGCCGGCCTTCAGAGCGGCATTCACGCCATCGCCAGCGCCTATGGCGACTACACCAGGAAGTCGTTCGAAGATACGAAGCAGTTCGTCGAGAAGCTCTCCGGCGTGAAGTCGCTGGACAAGGCGGTCGAGGTGCAGACCGAATATGCGAGGTCGGCCTACGAGACCTTCGTGGCGGAGGCGCAGAAGATCGCCGGGCTTTATACCGATCTTGCCAGGACGACCTTCAAGCCGCTGGAGGGCATCGCCGCCAGGTTGGTCCCGGCCACCAAAGGCTAAGCGGCCTTCGCGTCATTGCGAATCAAAAGCCCGGCCGTTGCGGCCGGGCTTTTCTTGTCGGGGGGCTGCGGCTATCTCGCGACGCGCAGCTCGCTGAGCGCGACTCCGATCGTGTTGAACGTGGTGACGATCTGGCTAGCGTTGGTCAGCAGGAAAAACTTCTTGGTATCCGGGAGCCCATTGGAGCTGGCGCAGGATTGAAGGATTGTCGAGGTCGGATCCGCCGGCGTGCTGGTGTCGACCTGGATCGTGTAGACCGTGTACATCGGCGTGCCATTGGCATCCTTGGCGTTTCGAAGATTGTTGCACAGCAACTGCTGCCGGGCATCGATCGAGCCATTGTTTTGCGTGTTTCCGTTGCCGTTCACCGGCCAGCGGTCTTCGGTATTCAGGCCGTCCGACAGCAGGATGATGACCCGGTTGTAGGTGGAGTTGGAATCTTCGGCCGGAGCGGGGACCGGCCCCGTCTGCAGAAGCGTCTGCCAGGCCCAGGCGAGGCCGATTGCCTGATCGGTACCGCCCGTCGGCTGCATCGCCGCGATGTTGGTCTTGAGCGAGCTCCAGTTGTAGGTCATCGGCATGATGGGCTCGAGCAGGGGCGAGTTATTGGGCTTACAATAGGCTTCGCTGTTCTCGTAGTACTGGTTAGCCGGGAACAGCGTGGCCGCGATGTTTGATGTCGGCGCGTCGCCCGTGGTGTCAAAGTCCTGGGTGCGGTCCGTGACACAACCGGTCCAAGTGCTGATCGGATTGGTGGAAACCTGGGTCCAGTTGTTCTGAACCGTGGGAGTGGACGTGGTGGTAGTCCACATGTTGTTGACATAGCCAACGGGGGCGGTAACCCGAGGCTGGTTCAAATTATGTGTTAAGTCGTTGGGACCGGGCTGAGTCCAGTTGTGGACATAAGTTTTCCCAGTGCACGACTTGCTGCTGCCGCTGCCAGTACAGGAACACCCGCTTGCGCCGGTCGGGCAGCTGCACGACGATCCTTTACAGAACACTCCCGTGGCCGGGACGGTTGGCTCGCTGTCCCAGCAACCGTTGTAAAGCGTGTGAGAGTTATAATCGACGCTCGGGCAAATGTAGCCTGAATAAGTGCCGCTCGACGGAATTTTTGAGGCGCTGGAGCTGCCGTTCGCGGGGCCGCTGGTGCAGGTGAAGCCGCTGCCGCTGTTTGTGAACGGACAGTTCACGCCCGGTCCGACGGCATGCCAGTTGATGGGAAGCGTCGCCTGGTAGGTTCCGTTGTTCGGTTGTGCCGTCGGCGGGTTGAGCCAGTCCGTCTGGTCGATCCAGGTCGCTCCGGCATTGCTGGAGCCGACATTGACGACCTTGGCGAAGGGAACCACCGAAATGTAGACGTCGCCGGGATTCTTGGCGAGCGCGCTGAGTTGGTCGATGAGGTTGCTCGCGGCGGTGCGCAATGCAGCGATCTTGCCGTCGTCGGCCATTGATCCCGTGTTGTCGAGCGCCAGCGCCACCCGCATCTTCACATTGCCCCAGGCGGTGGTCGAGGTACTGCTGAAGGGGATGGTGGGGAAGCCCGCCAGCTTCATGAAGTCGGTGTTGATGTACGCCGATCCGTTGACCTGGACGGTCGAGCCCATGCTGCCGGCATCGGCCGTGTAGGTGGCGGTGACACTCACGGCCTGGGCGTCGGGGTTGGTATAGAGAGCGTTAAAATCGGCCTGGGCCTGTGTAGCGATCTGGGCCGTCGTGATCACACCGCTGGAGAGGTCCTTGGAGAGCATCAAGGCCGTCGAATCGAGCGCGGCCTGCATCGACGAGCGCGCATTGTTGGCCCGGCTATAGTCGATTGCCGCGCCGATGAAGCTGATGAGGGGGATGAGGGCGATGGTAAAGATCACCGCGATATTGCCCTCATTGGCCCGGGCAAAGCGGCGGACCGCTTCCCGGACGCGAAGTTTAATGAATGCACCGCACATGGTTTGCCACCGAGTTTGGGGTTATTCCGTCATCTCGTCCCCCGCCAATAAACAGGTGGTAAATTCCTCCCGATAAAACTGGGTCAATAGCCGCGCAACGGCGATTCGGCCCGAAAAGCCGCTGCTATTGTCAATGTGCGCTAAATGGCCGGGGATCCCGCTTTGTCAAATCCAAAGGGATTGGTTAACCTTGGTGCGATCGTCGGGCTCGGAGTTTGGGCCGCCGCGGGTTGGATTTGGTCAGTATTTGCGTGCTTGCGGCGAGCCGGTGGCGGACCCATATTTCCGGCATCGATCCAGCGAATGGGTCGGGTCGGACGGGAGCGGCGGTCTGAAAACGTCTGGGAACTCCTTGAGATGGCTCCGACAGGGGACATCCCCCGTTCGTTGTCCAGTTTCCCGTGGGGATGTCGAACGCCTGTGCCATGCCGCAATTAACTTCCAGATTTGATTGGCCGGTGCCCCCGGCCGTCGCCGCATC
>JBDTKD010000209.1:0-4455 GCA_039935515.1 Bradyrhizobium sp. | reverse complement strand
GCGAGCGAGACGTGCTTGGTTTCCATGTAGAAGTCGAAGGAATAGTCGCCGCCGTCGCGGCCGATGCCCGAGGCTTTCATGCCGCCGAACGGGGTCGGCAGATGACGGACGTTTTCCGAATTGAGCCAGATCATGCCGGCCTCCAGCGCGTCGGCAACGCGCAGCGCGCGGCCCATGTCCGCGGTCCAGACATAGCCGGTGAGACCATACTGCACACCGTTGGCGATCTCGATGGCGTGGTTCTCGTCGCGGAACGGAATGACCGTGAGGAACGGGCCGAACACTTCCTCCTGCGCCACCCGCATGCCGGCATGGGCGCCGGTGACGAGCGTCGGCTGCACATAATGTCCGCCGCCGGGTCCGTCATGCGGCTTGCCGCCGACCGCGATCACCGCGCCGTCATTTCGCGCGACGTCGAAATAGGCGCAGACCTTGGCGAGATGGCGCTGATGGATCAGCGGCCCGATTTCGGTGGCGGGGTCGAGCGGATGCCCCACCTTCAGCGCCTTGACCCGTGCGGTGAGCCTTTCGATGAATTGTTCCGCGATGCTTTCCTGCACCAGCAGCCGGCTCGACGACGTACAGCGCTCGCCATTGAGCGAGTAGATCATGAACACCACCGCATCGAGCGCGCGATCGAGATCGGCGTCGGCGAACACGATCACGGGATTCTTGCCGCCGAGCTCGAAATGCAGCCGCTTCAATGTGGGGGCGCCCTGCGCCATGATCGCCGAACCGGTCGCGCTTTCGCCGACAAAGCCGATCGCCTTGATCGCCGGATGCTCGGTCAGCGCCTTGCCGGCCTCCTCGCCGAAGCCGTGCACGGTGTTGAGCACGCCGTCCGGCACGCCGGCCTGCTTGACCAGCCGTGCCAGTAGGTCGGCCGTCACCGGCGACCATTCCGCTGGCTTGTGGACCACGGTGCATCCGGCAGCGAGCGCCGGCGCGATCTTCCAGGTCGACAGCATGAAGGGGGTGTTCCACGGCGTGATCACGCCGACCGGGCCGATCGGCACCCGTGTCGATAGGTTCCAATGCTCCTCGCTCGGCGTGTTGAGGCCGTCGCGCGCCTCGGCGCATTTGTCGGCAAAGAAGCGGAAATTCTCCGCGGCGCGGATTGCGGCCTTGGCCATGAAGCGATGCGCCTGGCCGGTGTCGATGCATTCCAGTACGGCGATATCGTCGGCGCGATCCTCGATCGCGTCGGCGACGCGGTGCAGCAGCTTCTTGCGCATGGCAGCGGACATCGCGCGCCAGGATTTGAAGGCTTCAGCCGCAACCGTGGCGGCGCGGTCGATGTCCTCGGGTCCGCCGCGGGCAACGTTGGCCAGCACCGCGCCGTCGACCGGCGATTTCGTTTCAAAGCTCTCGCCCGAGATCGACGGCACGATCTTGCCGTCGATCATGTGACCGATGCCTTCTGCCTTCAGTTTCGCCAGCAGGGGGGCGGCGCGATCGAGGTTGGCCTTGAAAAGGTCTGACGATTTCGCAGCGATCCTATCCATGCGCGGCCTCCGCCTTCAAAGCGTCGTGGATGTTGTTGCGCTTCCAGCTCGTCTCCTTGTCGTTGATCTGCATGTCGAACGACAAGGCGAATTTGCTGTTGGCAAACACCGGATCGAGATGGGTGGACAGCGCCTTGAAGACATGTTCTCCGGCCTTCTTGCGGGTGGCGAGGTCGCGGCCCGCGCCAAGCCGAAGCACCATGTCGAGAAATCCGAAATCCGCACTTCCATCGGCGATCGCGTAGTGCTCGCAGCGAACGCTGCGGACACGGATGCCGCCGAGTGGAAAGATCCCGGTTTCGACCGCGGCCTTGCGGACGATTTCGACGACCTTGCCGATGTCGAGCCGTGCATCGAGATTGGCGGAATATTCGAGCGTGAAATGCGGCATGTCCGGATCACTCCAGCGATATTTGTGGTGTCAGGCGAAGTAGCAGCTCACCGAGCCATAGGGACCATAGTCGGCTTGAATGGTGTCGCCCTTGCGGGTCTCGATCGGACGGATGAACGATCCCGCCAGCACCACTTGGCCTGGCTCGAGCGCCAGTCCAAGCGGCGCGATCTTGTTGGCGAGCCAGGCCACGCTGGTGGCGGGATGGTTGAGCACGCCGGCGGCGAGCCCGGTTTCTTCCAGTTGGCCGTTGCGATAGCACAGCGCGCCGATCCAGCGCAGGTCGGCGTCGAGCGGCCGCAGCGGGCGGCCGCCGAGCACAATGCCGGCATTGGCGGCGTTGTCGGCGATGGTGTCGAAGATTTTCCGGGTCGATTTGGTCTCCGGATCGACACGCTCGATTCGGGTGTCGAGAATTTCAAGCGCCGGGACCACGAAATCGGTGGCGTTGAGGACTTCGAACAGGGTGCAGCCGGGTCCGGCCAGTCGCTGCTTCATCACAAATGCAAGCTCGGCTTCGACCCGCGTACCGATGAAACGGTCGGACGGCACGAGTCCGCCATCGGCGAAGAACATGTCGTCGAGCAGCACGCCGGAATCCGGCTCGTCGATATTGAGCGCGCTCTGCATCGCCCGAGAGGTGAGGCCGATCTTGTGGCCTTTGACGATGCGGCCTTCGGCGAGCTTGATGTCGATCCACGCCTTCTGGATCGCATAGGCGTCCGCGATGGTAATGCCGGGATGATCGAGCGAGATCTGGCGAATCTGCCGCCTGGTCTTTTCGGCCTGATGCAGCCGCTCGGCGGCGCGGCGGATCTCGTCTGTCGTCAGTGCCATGTTCGGTCGGTCTAGCGAAAAAGGGGGGTGCAGAAATCTACTTAACATGTTAAATGGATCAGATCAAATCGAATTGTGCTTGTTGCGGTGCAAAAGCGCGCTGCCGCCGATCCAGAGCGGCAATGCAGACCAGGGCGAAACCGATGTCGCGGAAAAATTCGCTTGGGGATTCCGGGTCGAAGGCGGCAGCCAGGCCGGTCGATCGGCGGGTGCCGATGCGCGAATTCTCCCGCTCGCTGCCGATGTCGTTGCTGCGCGCACGCGAGGCGGTGATGCGGCATTTTCGGCCCTCGCTGCGCAACCACGGCCTGACCGAACAGCAATGGCGGATCCTGCGCGCACTCGCCGCGATCGACGCCATCGAGGTCACCGAGCTCGCGCGTGTGGCATTTCTGCTCGGTCCGAGCCTGTCGCGAATTCTGCGCGATCTTGAAGCGCGGCACCTGATTGAACGGAGGGTAGCGGAAACCGATCTGCGCCGCGGCGTGGTCTCGATCTCGGCCAAGGGCCTGAAGCTGATCGAGGCGGTCGCGCCGACGTCGGAGGCGATCTACGCCGCCATGACCCGGCGCTACGGCGCGCGCAAGCTGGCCGAATTGCAGGACATGCTGCACGCGCTCGAGCGCAGCCTGGCGGAATTGCAGGTGCTCGGCCAGCAAAGCAGCGGCGAGGATGCGGGGGCGGAGTGAACGCAAATCTGCATGATGCTTGCGAACAGGATGCATGGCTCGCGATATCAATTTACTCCGGACCGCAGAGTCCGTAGATACGCACTCGGTTTCGCGTCAACCGCGGACTGCCAACATCAAGAAGCGCCTGAACCAAGAGTGGTTGAGTCATGGTCACGATCCAAGTTCCGAACCTGATCGATTTCGTTGCGGAAGTGTTCGCCCATTCCGACTCCTCGCCCGAGGAAGCAAGGCGCATCGCGACCTATCTCACGACCGCGAACCTGACCGGGCACGACAGCCACGGCGTGATCCGGGTACCGGTCTATGTCCGATGGAAAAAGATGGGCTCGGTAGTTCCCGACCAGACCGCCGAGCTCGTAATCGATACGCCGTCGCTGGCGGTGGTCGACGGCAAGTTCGGATACGGGCAGACCGTCGCGCCGCAGGCGGTCAGGATCGGCATCGAAAAATGCCGGACGTCGGGCCTCGCCGCGGTGGCGCTGCGCAATGCCGGGCATATCGGCCGGGTTGGCGACTGGGCCGAAATGGCTGCGGCCGAGGGGCTGGTCTCGGTGCATTTCGTCAACGCCGCCGGCTCGGTGCTGGTGGCGCCCTATGGCGGGGTCGAGCGCCGGTTGTCGACGGCACCCTATTGCGTCGGCATTCCGCGCCAGGGGCAGGGGCCGATCGTGCTGGATTTTGCGACCTCGATCGTCGCCGAAGGCAAGGTGCTGGTTGCAAGCCGCGGCGGCAAGAAATTGCCCAAGGGCGCGCTGATCGACCTCGACGGGAGTTTGAGCGAGGATCCGGCGGTGCTGTACGGCCCGCACAGCGCCGAGGGGCCGCGCGATCACAGCCAGGGCAAGGGCGCGATCCGCGCCTTCGGCGAGCACAAGGGCTCGGGCCTCGCCTTGATGTGCGAACTGATCGGTGGAGCGTTGACCGGCAACGGCGCGACCTCGCCGAACCGTCCTTTCTCGAACGGCATGTTCTCGTTTTACGTCGATCCGGCGAAGGTGGATGCGTCGGCCTTTTTCGACGCCGAGATTGG